>NZ_CP177208.1:0-217708 GCF_046764215.1 Haloferax sp. YSSS75 | reverse complement strand
TCCAGAGTAGAGACTCACGTTCCGTCGATGGAATTCGAGAACGGGTCTGTGGCGAAGAGGACTCTGTGACAGACGACTGAGGACTGTTTCTCGTTGCGACTGGCGAGGTACGTAACGGTCTGCCACACATTCTACAATTTGTAAAAATTGTAAACTCTTTACACTCTGTGTAGTGTCTACAAACTCTTCACAGTGCCAACTTCGCACGATGCTTACGGTCTCGAAAACACGACTTTCACGTTTCGTGACGTAACGATACTGCGGACACAGTGGTGTTGGTTTACTCCTCGAATGTCTGCCGTATGGTGTGGAAAATTGGTCCACTGGCCCTGTCTCGAACGTGCTGAAACCGTCCAGAGGCGACCCTCGAATCAGTCCAAATTTCTAAACATTGTACAAATTGTGAGAGTTCCACGCTTTGCTCACTGTCTCCAAGCTCGACGGATGCTCTAGATACCGTCGGTGGTTCAGTTCGCGAGGATATCCGCGAACTTCTCGCGAACTTTCTCGACTTTCGGGCTCGCGTGGAACTGACAGTAGGCGTCGTTCGGATTCTTCTCGAAGTAGTCTTGATGGTACGGTTCTGCTTCGTAGAAGGTTCCTATCGGTTCGAGTTCTGTCACGACGTCGTCGTCGTACGACTCGTCGACGGCCTCGATGTACGCCTCGGCGAGACGTCGCTGGTCGTCGTCGTGATAGAGGACGATAGACCGATATTGGGTACCGATGTCTGGCCCCTGGCGATTGAGTTGAGTCGGGTCGTGAATGGCGAAGAACACGTCGAGTAAGTCCTCGTAGGCGACGACGTGGGGGTCGAATTCGACTTGGACGACTTCGGCGTGACCGGTGTTCCCGGAGCAAACCTGCTCGTACGTCGGGTCAGCGACGTCACCACCAGCGTACCCAGAGGTGACCGCTGCGATGCCGTCGAGTTCTTTGAAGGCGGCTTCGATACACCAGAAACACCCGCCACCGAACGTCGCCGTCTGTGTCGCTTCCATACCCTTGCTTACGTCGCTGGCGAATTAAGCCCCGCGGCAGGGGTTGATGGCTGGTGACTGGAGGTGGGTGGATGGTGGTCGGATGGTGGCCGATGGGTATCTCGCAGGAAGTCAGCCGATAGGTGGAGAATGTTGTGTTCACCCGACATTTCCTCTCATAGACCCTCAGTATTTTGGGAATTTGAAATTCTTTCCCTAGATGGGTTGAACGCTAACATTTATACGTCGCCTCGATAAGCAATAATTATGGAAGATATATTTGTTGCGAGACTCATGTCCACGGAACTCGTCACTGTATCCGCAGATACGCTCGTCGAGGACGCGGCGCAGTTGATTCTGGACAACAACATCAGTTCGCTCATCGTCGTCGACGAGGAGAACAACCTCGAAGGGATTCTGACGACGACCGACTTCGTCGACATCGTCGCGAAGAGCCAACCCAAAGCACAGACGACAGTCGAGCGATACATGACGACTGAGGTCATGACTGCAAACGCACAGGACCCGATTACCGAGGTGGCGGAAGCGATGACCGAGCACGGATTCCACCACATGCCGGTAGTCGACGACGACGAGGGCGTCATCGGTATCATCACTACCTCCGACCTGGCGGCGTACGTCTCTCAGGTCGGCCGAATATCGACGTAGATTCGAAGACGTCTTCGCTCGACTCCCCGTTGGTCCCGGCGTCTGGTTTTTCTCGGGTTCGAATCTGAACTCGTGCCCGCCTCGAAGGCCTGTTTGTCCACGTCACTTGACGCGCAGTGCCTGAACCGGGCGTTCGTTCGCCGCTTGCCACGCCGGATAGAGGCCACTCGCCAAGCTGATGACCACGCCGAACAGCACCGCGAAGAGGAGGTAGCCACCGGTTCGGAGGTTGGCGACGACTGGGAGGGTCACCTCGGGGACGACGAGGTAGATTCCGAGGGCAACGACAGCGCTGACGGCGGCACCGACGACACCGCCGACCACTCCGAGCAAGCCCGCTTCGACGAGGATGGTTCGGAGGACGTCCCCCTGCTGGACGCCGACAGCACGGAGGACACCGATTTCACCACGCCGTTCTGAGACACTCATCAACATCACGTTGAGGATACTCACACCAGCGACGACGAGCGAGACTGCACCGATGGCGATGAGAAACGCGTTCAGGAGGCCGAAGAACTGGTCGACTCGTTCGACGATTTGCGACAGTTCGAGTACGGTGACGCGTTCTTCGCGGGCGTTCAGCGAACTCCGAACCGCATCGGCGGCAGTCGCTGCTTCGCCCCCCGACTCGGCGCGGACGATAACCTGCGTGTACGACTCGTCGGCGAACGCCGTCCGTGGAATCAAGACGGCGCCATCCGGTCGGAGGAGATTGAACCCGTCAGACTCTGCTAAGACGGCGATGACGCGGTACTCTCGTCCTTCGATGGTAATCGTCCGTCCGACGTCGACACCGAGTTCGGCGGCGACGTCGCTCCCGACGATTGCCCCACGTCGGTGGCGCTCGGGGAGTTCACCCGCCGCCGAGGTGAACAACTCACCCGGTCGTTCGACGGCGTAGAGTGCGGCGAACGTTCTCGCGTCACCTCGCTCGACGAGTGCACCCCCCGTGACGACGGGGATGACCGACGCGTCGTCACCGACTGCCCGCGAGATAGTGGTCACGTCTCGGTCGGTGAGTCGCTCGATACCGGCGTCGGCGTTCGGTGAGACGATGACCTGGTCACCGAGTCCGCCGAGTGCGTCTGCGGCGGTGAGTTGGATGACGCTCCCGAGGATACCGAGCGTCGCGATAGCGAACACGCCGATGATGATGCCGAGAATCGCGAGTGTCGACCGGAGTCGATTCCGGGCGAGATTTCGTCTGGCGAGGAACACCGCCGCCGTGAGTCCTTCTGAGGCCGTGGCCATACGCTTGCGGTTGGATGAGGGACTCGTCATTTCGGGGCGCGTCGAATGCGTACCGCCGCCGCAATCGGGAGGACGAGGAGCGTCAGGAGTACCACGATTGCGATAGCTTGTGTGGGGTCCGTGACGTGGGGGAATGGCCCGCGTGAGTCGGACGTGGTCGCGGAACCGTCGGCGTCGGCGGACGGCGCGCTCACAGCACCTGCGGCACCACCCGCGAGATTCCCGACTCCGAAGCCACCGCCCGAACCGTCCTCGGACGGCAGGTCGACCACCGCTTCTCGAACGACTTCGACGCCGTCGACGGTGTATCGGACGGTCACCGTCGCGTCAGTTGCGTCGTCACCGACTGCCCCCGTGAGTTCGAAGGGTGCGAAGTCACTCTCTGTTATCCGCCCGACGAAGTAGTCGCGTTGTGGATAGGCTGGTGTGATAGTGTCCGACTCGACGAGTTCGACGACGACGCCCGCCGCGTCACCCCGACCCTGGTTGGCCACGTTCCCGAGGACGCGGAGTTCGCCGTCGACGACAGTCACGTCGAGGTCGGTGAAGACGAGGTCAGCGACTGCCGGGCGATAGTCGAGCGTCGTCGTGGTCTCACCGGATTGGACGCCGACGGTGTAGGTCGCTCGGAGCGTGAGCGGCCCTGCCTCTCGGACGTCAGCCAGGTCTACCACTACGGTGTCGGACTCACCGGGTTCGATAGGTCCTGGAATCGAGAGCCGAGGCAACGACCCACTCGGTCCGGCGGGTTCGACGACGACGTCGGTTATCGGTGCCGACCCGAAGTTCGTGACGACGACGTCGAATCGACTGGTCGGGCCGTCGGATTCTCCCTCGGCACCGTCGGTGACTCCACCACCACCCAACGCGGCACCGGCACCGCCACCGGCGAGAAGCGAGACGATGTCGGGGCCGCCAGCAGTCTCTTCGCTCTCGACGACGGGTCTGAGCGTGAGTTGCACGTCGTCGGTGAACGCGGCCACGTCGACCGGAACGTCGACGGTGCGCGTGCGTTCGGTACCCGAGGCGGTGGTGTAGTCCACTTGGAGTTCGAGCGTCGTCGCGCCGACTTCGGCGGGAACGACAGTGAGATTTCGAATCTCGGTTTCGCCAGCGGGCAGCGTCGCGACAGACGCGGTGCCGACTGTGGCGTCTCCGTTCACGTCTGCGACGGAGACGACGATATTCCGCATCTCACCAGTCGTCGGGTTCGAAAGCGACACTGCCACTCGCGTCTCGGCGTCGACGACGGCGTCGGCGACACTCACGCCCACCAGTGGTGGGGCATCCTCGACGGCGATTGGGACGGGCCGTTCGATACGGACTCTGTCGTCGTCTTCGTCTGTGCCAACCACAGAGAGCGTGAGTGTTCGTGGGCCCGCGGTTTCGAAGGTCATGGCGAGTGGGACGGTCACGCTGTCACCCGGAGAGAGGCCTCCCAGTGTTCGGGCGCGAACGCTCCGCTCGTCGATGGGGTCGGTGAGGCGAACCTCGTCGACGGTGGCGGACGACGGACTCCCGACAGAGTTCGCCAGAGAGACGGTAACGACGACCTGTTCACCGACGACGGGTGTCGCCGGCGTCACCGTCACGTCGCTGACGGTGAGTCGAGCGTCTGGGACGGCCGAGACTGGGCCGACGCTCGCGACCACCAGCATCGCGATGGCGAGGAGAGTGAGTATGTAACCGCGGACCTGCATCGAAAGATGTTGGTGGCCAGTACGGTTAGCCATAGCGCACGTCAGACGCTTCGACGCAGTCTATCTCAGGCTCACCCGGCGCTCACCCGACGCCTCCGGCGCTACCCGACGCTCACCTGACGCTCACCTGACGCTCACCCGACGCCTCCGACGCTCACTCGACCTGTTCGGAGAGGCCTTCGACGACGCTCGCGAGTTTCGGGTCCTCCGTGTGGCCGTGGTGGACGCCGAGCGGGGAGACGCTCACTTCGCCGTCGACCATCGCCCGGCGGTCACTGCCGGTGGGATAGCGCTCCCGGTAGTCGTCTCGGGGTGGAAACGGGTTCTCGTAGCCAACCGTGTTCGGCCACGAGACGTCCTGGAGGCGGACGAGGAGTTCGTCGTCGTCGAGGCCACCGTCTCGGTCACCGTCCGGGAGGAGGTCCGTGTCGGCGTGGTGTTCGACCTGCTGGTCGTAATCCGCAAGCGGTCGAGTCACGCGCATTCGCGGGTTCGGAACGTCGACGGGTGCGTTGACGTTCACGAGGTCGATATCGTCGAAGATAGCTGCGCCGAAGACGCGTTCGGTGAGTGCGCGGCCGATTCTGGCGGGCCGAGAGAAGTCGTACTCTTCCGGTGGGTGACAGAAGAAGTCCCGGGCGTGATAGCTCGACACGGCGATGGCGGGCGTTCCGAGGAACGCCGCTTCGATACCCGCGCCGACGGTTCCCGACCGGCCGACGATGTAGTTCCCGGCGTTCGGCCCGTCGTTGATACCGGAGACGACGATATCGAACTCCGTTTCGAGGCCACGGAGGCCGTAGGCGACGCAGTCTGCGGGCGTCCCTTCGAGCGCGTATCCCCACGGGTGTTCACGACGAACGGCGAGTTCGTTGCGGGCGCGGCCAACGCCGCTTTGATTCTCGGCGGGCGCGACGACAGTGACGTCGCCGATGGCGGTGAGTTCTTCGCGCATCGCGGCGATACCCGGCGCGTCGATGCCATCGTCGTTGGTGAGGAGAATCCGAAGCGGGGAGTCGCGGTCGGTCATCTACGTCGCAGGTGTGGTCGATGTGTCGTAGAGCTTCCGAATCTCTCCCTCACTGCGACGACTTCGGGTCGTACTCGATGGTTTCGATGTCCGCCCGCCAGTATGGAACGTCACCGTCAGGGTGGTTCCACTCGACGGTGCCGGAACTGGGGACGCGCATCCCGTCGACGTCGTGGTAGTCGGAGACGTACCCGGTCCACGGGGCCAACCGGTAAGAGCCATCGTCAGTCTCGTACCAGCGGTCGGCGGTGATGCGCGTGATTTCGTCGTGTTCGTCGACGTGGAAGACGACGGATGCTGTCGTGCCGTCGTGTTCGAGAGTCGCTCTGGCGGAGTCGTCGTCGATGGCGTCCCATTCGACGCCGTGCCCCGGGAGGAACGCCGTGGGGAACCAGACCATCTCGGCGAGATATCGCGCGAGTTCTGCTTCGTCGAGTTCGGGAGCGGGGTCCGCATCGGCGACGTTGAGAAGCGAGAACAGTTTCGCGGTGAGTCGTCCTCGTCCGGCGACGTAGGCGTCGACGACTCGAATCGGGACGTACGGCACGACGTCGATGCGGGCGTTCCAGACGAACCCCGGTGGGTCGACAGTGTAGTGCTGTGTCGCTTCGAGCGGTTTCCACGCGGACGTGGCGTCACCCAGTCGGAACTCTCCAACCTGGTGCATGCGTACCGACTGGACGTACGGTCGCCCGTCTGTGAGGACGTGGTCCAGATATCTCTGTATCGGTGCGGGGAGTCCTTCGAAGTCGTCGTCGCTGACCGTTCGGTGGTCGTTCGATACTGCGGGTGACTCGAGTTGCTGGTCGAGACGACTGGGTTCGCGCTCGCCAAGCGAGCGACGTGCGGCCAGAAACGCGACACTCCCGAGAACGAGGACTCCGACGACGCTAAAAAATCGCTTCAGTGACATGTGTCTCATTACGGTCGTTGGGGGTATGAGTCTCTCTTCGGGTATCACGTCGTGAGACTGACTCCAGTACTCTCCACTTGTCCTGTCCTCGTGGTTTCTCCCCCGCAGACTCGTGGCCAAATTCTGTCGTTGCTGTTATTCGTTCGAATCTGACCTTCACGAAACGCTGAACATTGTTACAACGGAGACTTTATGTAATTAAGTTCGTAGTAACGAATGAATGAGCTCCAAACTAGTGCGACTGGCAGACCAGGCATCCGCCGATTCAGCCGTTAATGTCCCGTTAATCGGGGCGAAACAGGTGTCTCTGCCGAGTTCGTACTGCATTGGGGTTGACCTCGAATCACCGACCGACAGTTCTACCTGGTCCGTAGCGCAGATGTCGGCCGCTGCTCGAGTGAAGGCCCTCCACACCCATTCTCGAACCGCACAGCACTCCGAACACGGCGACGAGCACACGCCGCTTACTGTTCTGTCTCCGGAGGTGAACGCCTCGTGAGCTCCGCGAGCGCGATGGTCCGCGACGTCCGCTGGGACGACGTCGGATTCGTCATCAGTTCGCGCTACCGCGTCGATGTCCTCGAACGACTCGACGAAGGGCCGGCGACACCCACACAGATTGCCTCCGACGCGAAGCAACCTGTCGCCCACGTCTCACGGGCACTTCAGGAACTCCGCGAGCGCTCTATCGTCGAACTTCTGGTCCCCGAAGACCGGACGAAAGGGCGTGTCTACGGCATCGCAGACGACGCCGAGAACCTCTGGAAAGTAATCGAAGGCCAGCAGATGGCCTGAGAACCGCGCACCTCACTTCGTAGGGATGCGCTCGCCGCTCTTGTTTAGCAGTTGGTACGTGCGTTTGGCGAGATTCATCCCGACGCCCGTGGACTCGACGGTGTAATACGGAACCAGTTCGCCGCCGAACTTCGCCTTGTAGTTACAGAGTCGTTCGGTGTTCGCGCCGACCAGGTCGTATTTCGTCACCGAGGCGAGCGCGTCGTCCTCTTTGATATCTTCGAGTACCGTCCAGTGGATGAGATTGTTGATGCTGACCCCGTCGTAACTCGCCCGTGCGCCACCAATCCAGTAGTAGCCGACGTCGTTCGAGAACGGGACGACCATGCCACTGAGATACTCTCCGTCCGGGTCACGGGCCACGTAGACCCGGCACCGGTCTCCGAGGCCAGTCACGACGGATTCGAGGAACTCCCACGGCATCCCGAACGCTTCGTCCTGTTCGTCGTATCGCGAGATGACGTCGTCGTAGACCAGTCGTGCGCCTTCGATGCCTTCGTCTCGCACGGTGACGTCGAACGTCTGGGCTTTGCGAATCTCTTTGCGGAGACTCGAACTGAACTGGGCTTGAACGTCGTCGAGGGACTGCGTGCCCACGTCGATTCGGTAGGTGAACGCCGGCGAGACGGCGAACCCGGCCCAGTCGAACGGGCGAGGGTCCACGTAGGACGGCGCACAGATGAAGCGGACGAACGCTCTGTTGGAGCGAACGCCGAGTTCGTCCATCACGAGCGACGAGAAATCCTTGTTTACGGACTCGTAAGCGGTCTGTTTCGGGCTATTCGGCATCATAACCGGACCGATATACGGTATCCCCATCGACGGGGGCGGCGAGACGATGACCCGGCCGAGTGCGTTCTTCCGTTCGAACGTCGGGAAGAGCGCGACGGGTTGCTCTCCCTTGTACGCGCCGAAGAGGTGCATCTCGCCGTCGAAATGCTGGTCTATCGCGTCGAGGACTGCCGACGAGTGGAATACTTCGACACCCGAGGACGGCAACGTGTCGTCCCATTCTTCGAGTGTCAATTGTTCTATGTGTAGTTGTGTCATCTGTGGTTTTGTGATGTGTTACTGGAAAGGACGTCGCGAGTGGACGAATCGTTTCTGTACGTTGTCGTCAGTGAGGGAACGACGTTCGCGAGTAGTTGTCGGGGAGTAATCGTCCACCTCGACTCGGTGAGTGTGGTGAGGTTCGAACTGATTCGGTCTCTGTAGAGATGCGCTGCCGCTCTGGCGGGCAACGACCCGTGCTCGATTTGGTAGAACGTGACGAGTTTGGGGTTGTACTTCCCTTTGTAGCGGTTGAGGCGGCGGTTGTTAGCGCCGACTAGGTCGTATCGGACGCATCCCTCGCGCTTCGCGTCTGTCATGATTCGCCAGTCGATGAGGTCGTTGGCGTCTACCCAGTCGCTCCGGTCCGTCCGAACACCTCCCATCCACCGCGAGACTGTCTCTCCGAACTGGACGACGATGATGCCGCTGACGAACTCGTCGTCGACCGTGTAGACGTACGGTCGAATCTGGCCGTCCGGGAGTTCGTCGTACAGGTCACAGACGAACTCCGGCGGGACGTCGAAGCCCAACTCCTGTTCCTCGTATCGGTCCTCCACGGCCGACAGAATCGCTTCGAGTTCCGCTCGTCCGCCGATGGAGATGTTCGCCGCCTCGTCGTCGCCGCCGCGGATGTTCCGGCGGGCGTTTCGACTGAACGACAGGAGCAGGTCGTCGTGGTCGGGCGTCAAATCGACGTGGTACGTGTACTTCGGGGTGACGAGGTACCCATCCCACTGGAACATCCGCATGTCTGTGTAGTAGTCTCCCACCCGAAGGTGACTGTACGTCGGTGAAATCTCCCGACGTATCCAGTCGCTACACCCCTCGATGAACTGATGGCGGCGGCGTTCGAGTTTCCGCCGCTTGATGGGGTCGGTGTCGACCATCACCGGGCCGAGGTAGGGCACTCCGATGTTGGGCGGCGGGGAAAATGCCGCCTTGACGGGGCCTCTGTGAACCTCGAACACCGGATACAGACCGATTGGTTGCTCGTTGTCGAACCCGACGAGTGGGTGGAGTGTCGAATTCGAGTGCGACGCCTGTAGTTCGAGGGCGCGGTACTGGTGAAAGAGACTCGCGTCCCCGGAGCGGTTCACGTATCGGTCCCACTCGTCGCGTCTCGTCTCGTCGAACTCTCGTATCTCGATTGTCATGATTTCGGAGGAAACTGCATGTCGTGAGGCGTCGGTGTCGCTGGTGATGCGGTAGTCAGGTCGTCGACGACAGTTCGGTGGACCGGGCGTCCGGTCCTCGGAACCGACGTGGTGACGGCAGGACGTGCGCGTCGGACAGTACCCACGTGTATCACCTCACGAGACATTCTCGATTCGAGTTGACGTTGGGGCCGAGATTTGTTATGACGCAACTATACCGAATTCCAGAACGTCGGACTGCGTTCAGGCAGTCTCTGTCGGGACGGTCAGTGAGTCGATACCGTACCCGTGGGTCGGTTCGTCGGCGAGTCGCGTCGCGACGTACTCCGCGATGGCGTAGGCCATCCACGCCTGTGCCCACCGCATCAGCGTCACTCGCTTGGTGTAGAACCGCTGTTTTCGGAAGTAAAAGCGGCCTTCCTCGGGCACGTACATGTTGGCGAGCGCCCACTGGAGGATACGTTCGGCCCTGTCGTACTGCCCGGCGTACGTGAAGACGAGGATTCCCTGCGCAGTCGCGTGAATATCCCGGGGATACGCGTTGTTCTCGTCGAAGTTCGGCGCACCGTCGTCGTCGAACAGTTCTCTCGCATAGAAGTCGAGTGCCCTGTCGAGTGTGTCGTCGTACCGACCGCTCCCGACGATATCTTCGTATCGCTGGAAGCACTCGATGATGAACCCGTTGTGGTGGTTGTCCATCGAGAGGTGTGACGAAGTCGGTGGTTCGCGGTAGTACCAGCCACCTCGTTCGGTCTGCGTCGAGGCGATGAAGTCGAACACCTGTTCGGTTCGTTCGAGCAGTTCCGCGTCGCCGAACTCCTCGTAGAGTTCGACGAAGTACCGTGCACCGAGGGCGATGGCGTTGAGGGTGTAACTGTCCTTCGGGTGTGACTGGTAGTAGTCCATGACTGCACCCTCGCCGACCAGTCGATAGTCGAGGTCGTCGACGGCCAGGTCGACGGCGGTCTTGGCGATGTCGGGATACTCGGGGTCGAACTCCTTGCCAGCCAAGAGCGCCTTGACACCGAACGACGTCGAGACGAGGTTCGGCGAGTTTGGGACCGTCTCTCGGGGACCGCTCCGTCCCGATGGATGCTGGATTCTGTGTCGGTGGCTTCCGCCGAATCCGCTGAACCCTTCGACCTGATGCTCGACGATCCAGTTCGTCAACGACTCGGCGTCTTCGAGATACGCCTCGGGGGGGTGGTCACCCTCGAACCACTGCCCGAGTTGTGCACGCGTCCGATTCGCCATCGCGAACAGCGCGATTCCCTTGAAGTTTCGGCGCTGTTCGACGCGGAAAAGCGGGCGGACGTTGACCGGTGAGCGTTTGATGAACTCCTGTACGAGGAGGTTCACGACGAGGTTGTCGGGGAGTGCGTGTAACACACGACTACTCAACCCGTCGCCGTAGTCCCACCCGTTGTAATCTCGCACTCGGGCGTATTCGAGAACGTCGTCTAAGACGTCGACGTACTGCTGGAGTCGGTCTGTATCGGCGGCAATCGGGTACTGCTGTGTCGTCGTGTTTTGAGTCATGATGGGCGGGAACACCGCTCTCGGGGGTAAGTACCGGATTGTTCGCTGGAGGGGGCTTTGTTATACAGCGAATATCGACCGACGGGGACGCGTGCGATTCGTTCTCCGGTCTGGAAATCGCCCTGCGCGATACGCTTCTCCGCTCCCGTCTCGACAGTTCTCACTACCTCCATCTCGACGTCACTCACTCGTCGGCCGGCCGGTAGACGAGTGTGGGGCGGTTGTCTCCCCGGCGAGGAACGTCTGATAGTAGTCACCGAGGGGGCCGACCCACGCACCTCGTTCGAGTGCTTCCTCGACGAGACGAACGTACAACCGTCGATAGCCGGGGAACTCGTCTTCGCTGAAGTACCGCGGATGCCACAGCGCCGTCAGCACCGCGTCGTTCGCCTCTGCTTCGTCGAGGAGTCGTTCGCACTCGCTCCATGCAGCGTCGAAATCCACGCCTGGGTCGGGAAGTGCGACTTCCATCAGCGTCAGTGGGAACACGACGAACTCGTCGTCGAAGGGTCGGAACGGGTGCGTTCCGTACTGAAATCCGTACTCGGTGCTCGACCCGACGCTGGCGTCGTACTTCAGGCCGAGTTCGCGGTGGTACTGCCACGTCTGGTCGGCGAGTTTGAGGTGGTGTTGCCGCCCGCCGAGGAGTTCGTGACCGAGTATCGATTCGAGTTCCTGCTTCTCGGTACCGAGGCGGTGGAAGTCGTCACTCGACCGGAACGACCCGTGTATCCCGACTTCCCACCCCTCGGCGTCGAGTCGCCGAATCACGTCGACTATCTCGTCGTCCGTGATGTCGTAGCGGCCGAGATGTTCGAGCCAATCTGCCGGGTCGACGAAATCCGCCAGCGACCCCGTCTCGAACAGACTCGGTTCGTTGAGGAAGTAGAACGACGAGCGAACGCCCAGGTCACGTTCGAGTGCCATGATGTCCTCGAACTGCCAGTAGGGGTTCTCTCGGAACAACAGCGTCCGAAGGTGGTAGAGCGACCGCTCTTTCACCGCGTAGTAGAGACCCTGATACGTCTTGTACGGTCGGTCGACGTCGTGAGACAGACAGAGGGCAAATTCACTCATCGTCGGGTACTGGTGTGTCGTTCGGTGTCTGCCGAGAGCACCTCGACGATTCGTTGAGCGGCGGTTCCGTCACCGTAGAGCGACGGTTTGTCCGGAAGTGAGTCGGTCGATTGCAACGCTGTTCGAATCGCGTCGGTGTCGGCCCCGACGAGTGTGTTCCACCCGGAATCGACCGTCTCGACCCACTCCGTCTCGTCGCGGAGGGTGACACAGCGTTTGTCGAGGTAGAAGGCTTCCTTTTGGACGCCGCCGGAGTCGGTGGCGACGCGTTCGGCCCCATCGAGGAGACGGACGAAGTCGAGATACCCGACTGGGTCGACGAGGACGATGTTCTCGTCTTCGGCGACTCGTGTCCACAGGTCGGCGGCTTTGAGCGCGTTCTCGGTTCGAGGGTGAACCGGGAAGACGACCGGTCTATCGGCGTCTCCGAGGCCGGTCATGATGGCTTCTAGCCTCGCCGGGTCGTCCGTGTTGCCGGCGCGGTGCACCGTCGCGAGGACGTACTCACCGTCGCGGAGTCCCATCTCTTCGAGCACCGTCGAGCGCTCGCGTGCCGCCCCTCGAACCGCGAGGATGGCGTCGTACTGGACGTCGCCGGTCACATACACGCCGTCGTGAATCCCTTCGGCTTCGAGGGTCGATGCGGCGGACTCCGAGGGTGCAAACAGGAGGTCCGAACAGTGGTCTGTGAGGACGCGGTTGACCTCTTCTGGCATCTCCCAGTTGTGACTCCTGAGTCCCGCTTCGACGTGCGCCAACCGTGGTTCGCGCTTCGACGTCACCAGCGCTGCCGCGAGCGTCGAGTTCGTGTCGCCGTAGACGAGGACGACGTCGGGCGCTTCGTCCGCGATGACGGTATCGAGTCGTTGCATCATCTCGGCGGTCTGTGCGGCGTGTCCCCCCGACCCGACGCCGAGGTTGTAGTCGGGTTTCGGGATGTCGAGTTCGTCGAAGAACACGCCCGACAGCGACTCGTCGTAGTGTTGGCCGGTGTGGACCAGCACCTCGTCGTGTTCGCGGCGGAGTGCTTTCGACACCGGAAACGCCTTGATGAACTGTGGTCGTGCGCCGACGACAGAGAGGACTTTCAGCCGAGTCATGGCCGTGGTCCGCCTCCGATTACGTAGACGCTGTGGCCAATCTCTCCGAGCGTGCCGCGTCCGTCGACGACGACCAAGTCGTCGAAGGCGGCCCACTCGATGTCGTCGAACTCCTCGTGTGGCGTGACGACGACGACGCCGTCGAGCGCGTGACTCGTCAGGTCGGCGAGTGCGACTGGCGTCGCCCCGAACGAGGCCACCACGTCGTCGTCTAACATCGGGTCGACTGCGAGGACGGACGCACCGTGTTCTCGGAGTCTGTCGATGACGCCTGCCGCCGGTGTCGCACGCGTCTCGGCCACGCCGGGCCGGTACGTAACGCCGAGGACGGCGACTGTCGCGCCCTCGATATCGCGTCCCGTCCGCGCCAGTTCGTCGCGGAGTTTGTCCGCGGTGAACGTCGGCATGCTGTCGTTGACGTCGCGGGCAGTCAGCAACAGCGGCATCTCGGCCGAGACGCGACTGGTGATGAAGTACGGATACCACGGGATACAGTGGCCGCCGACACCGGCCCCGGGAGCGTGGATGTTACAGTACGGTTGCGTGTTGGCCGCGTCGATTGCCTCGCGAACGTCGATTCCCAAGTCGTCACGCGCTCTGGCGAGTTCGTTCGCGAGGGCGATGTTGACGTCGCGGTAGACGCCTTCGAACAGCTTCACGGCCTCGGCAGTCGTCGCGTCACTCATCTCGATGACCTCGTTGGCGGTTATCTCGCTGTAGATGAGCGAGGCGACGCGAGTCGATTCCGCGTCCACACCGCCGACGATTTTCGGGTACGATTCAGTGATGTCTTGCAGTGCTCTCCCCGAGGAGGTCCGCTCGGGACAGAACGCGACGCCGAATTCGTCGCGTGTCACGCCGCTTTTGGCTTCGAGGTACGGGACGACGAGTTCGCGACTCGTCCCCGGTGGCACGGTGCACTCGACGACGACCATGTCGCCCGCCGAGAGGCCCGTGGCGATACTGTCGAGGACGGCTTCGAAGGCCGCCAGGTCTGGCTCTCGGTCGTCCGAAAGCGGCGTCGGGACGATGATGACGTGGACCACGGCCGTCTCCGCTGCGGCGACGCTGTCCGTCGTCGCACGAAGTGCTCCGCGTTCGACCTGCTCGGCCACGAGTTCCGGTAATCCCGGTTCTTTGGCGACGTGACACTCGCCGTCGTTGACGGTGCGGACCACGTCGTCGTTGATGTCGACGCCGACGACGTCACCCGTCACCTTCGCGTAAACGGCCGCTAGCGGGAGTCCCATCTTCCCGAGTCCGTAGACGGCGACTGGCACGTGTCCCTCGCGGAGGGCGTTCCGCTGCCCGGCCGGGGGGAGTTTGGCGTTGTAGAGTCCCGAACGAAGCTCCGTCATGGTGTCTCCTCGGGTGTCTCGACAGGCTGTTTCTTCGTGTAGGCGTCCGCTTCGATACGCTGTGCGACCGCTAACGCACGGAGGCCGTCGTCTGCCGTAACGACGACCGGTTTGCCGTCGGTGGCCGCTTCCACGAACGCTTGCAGTTCGTGTTTCAGCGGTTCTCCGGCCTCTATCATCGGCTGTTCCATCAGAACTTCGTGGCGGTACCGGACGTTGCCGTTCTCGCGCAGGAAATCTGGCTTCGACTGCCGGAATATCTGGACCGACTGGTTCAGGTAGTCGACGCGGATGAGACGGTCACGCGCCGTGATGTCGAGCGTTCGTGTCTTTTGCTGTGTGACGCGACTCGCGGTGAGCGTCGCGACGACGCCGTTTTCGAAGGTCAACTGGGCCGTCGCGTACTGGTCGTCTGCCGTACTCGTCGCCGAGAGGTTCGCAATCTCGGAATCGACGAGCGAGAGGACGACGTCGATGTCGTGAATCATGAGGTCCATGATGACGCCGTCGTCCACGTCACGGTTCAGTGGAGGTCCGAGACGGTTCGCCGTAATCGCGATTGGCTCGGTGCCGTCGAGGAATGTGTCGAGTGCACGGACAGCGGGGTTGAATCGCTCGATGTGACCGACCTGTAGCGTCACGCCGTGCCACTTGGCGAGCGCCGCCAGTTCTTCGCCCTCGCGGAAATCGTCGACGAACGGTTTCTCGATGAGGACGTGGACACCTGCCTCGATACACGAGCGAGCGACCGACGCGTGGTACGGTGTCGGGACGACGATAGAGACGACGTCCACGTGTTCGAGGAGTTCGTCGATGGTGAACGCCTTCGTTCCGAACTCTGCTGCGACTGCCGCCGCGCGTTCTCCGTCTACGTCGGCGACGCCGACTAGCTCGACGCCTCTGAGTTCGGAGTAGACCCGCGCGTGGTTCGTCCCCATCGACCCGACGCCGATGACGCCCGCAGCGACTGCGTCTGTCACGTCACCACCTCCACGTACTGGGCGACAGTTCGGCCGACGTGAGTCACGTCGTCCTCACTGAGTCCGGGGTGGACCGGCAGTGAGATGACGCGCGTCGCCATCTCTTCGGCGACTGGTGCCGACACCATCAGGTGGCTGTACGGTTTTTGCTCGTGGACGGGTTTCGGGTAGTAGACGCCCGTGTCGATACCCTTGGCGTCGAGATACGACTTCAGTGCGTCTCGCTCGACGCCGTCACACTGCACCGTGTACTGGTGGAAGACGTGTGTCCGGTCCGGTGGGACGTACGGCGTCGTCACCGGTGCGTCTTCGAGGTATTCGGTCAGCGCTGCGGCGTTTTTCTGCCGGGCGCGCGTGAACGCGGGGAGTTTTTGCAGTTGGGCGCGCCCGATGGCCGCTGCGATACTCGTCATGCGGAAGTTGTGTCCGACTTCCGAGTGTTCGTATCCGGTGACTCGGCCGTGGTCGACGAACCGTGCGGCCCGTTCTGCGACGTCGTCGCGGTTCGTCGTGATTATCCCACCTTCGCTCGTGGTCATGTTCTTCGTGGGGTAAAACGAGAAGCACGCTGCGTCTCCGAACGACCCGACGCGCTGGCCGTCGACTTCCGCGCCGTGGGCCTGTGCGGCGTCTTCGACGAGGAGGAAGTCGTACGTCTCTGCGAGTTCGGTCAGTCGGGTCATGTCGGCCGGGAGGCCGTACAGGTGGACGGCGACGACTGCATCGACCTGCTCACCGCCACGGAGGCGTTCTTCGAGCGCGTCAGGGTCGATGTTGTACGTCTTCGGGTCGATGTCGACGAAGTCGACGTCCGCACCGGTGAAGGTGACACCGTTGGCCGTCGCGATGAACGTAAAGGGGGTCGTCAACACCCGGTCACCGGGGCCGATTCCGAGCGCGTGGAGCGCGGCGTGGAGGGCCGTGGTTCCGTTGGACGTGGCGACACCGTGTTCGGCACCACAGAAGTCGGCGAACTCTCGTTCGAACCCTCGGACTTCGGGGCCGTCGGCGATGATGCCGCTTTCGAGTACCGTGGTGATTCGGTCGAGTTCTTCGCTTCCGAGTTGCGGTGCTGCGATTGGGATTCTGTCGTCAGTCATCGTCGAATCCTGTTGTCTCCCTTCAGTGGTTCGGGTAACTCGCGATGGGTGGCGGGTGCACCGACTGCGAGCGTCCGTGGCGGTACGTCTTCGACGACGACTGCACCGGCGGCGACGAACGCCCCTTCTCCAATCGTCACACCGGGGAGGATTGTGGCGTTCGCGCCGATAGAGGCGTGGTCTTCGAGTGTCGGCCCGACGAGTTCTGACTCGGTCCGAATCGGGTACGGGTCGTTGGTCATCACGACGCCCGGGCCGACGAAGACGTCGTCGCCGATTCGTGTGTTGGTGGGGATGTAGACGTTGGTTTGGATGCTGACTCGCGACCCGATGGTCGTCGTGCCGTCGACGACGGTGTCCGTTCCGAGGAGCACCTGGTCGCCGATGGTGGTCTGCTCCCGGACGAGGACGTTGTGGCCCGTGATGAAGTCGTCGCCGATGGTCACATCGCCGTAGACGATGCTCCCCGAGCGAATTCGTGCTCGGTCACCGATGACCGGCGCGTCTCCCTCCCCGTAGCCAATCGTGACGTCGTCGTCGATGTGGGATTCGACTCCCAGTTCGACACTCATCGGTCACAACCTCCGTGAGAGCTGTCGGTTCTAACCCGACGTAGTGGCTCGGTGGGTGTCGGAGTCGGCGGGAAAATCATAGTGTTCATAGTATTTCGGCGGGGCGTCTGCCTGCCTTGCAGAAAATCAGTCTCGGTAACGGCTTTGTTATGGAGTGATTGCCGCCTCGTTTGGCGTGGGTTTCATCGGGTAACACTCCGTCGAATGCCGTTTACTGAGCGTTTCAGGAGTGCTAACCCGGGAGCTCCGTCACTAATCCACAGACGGAGCGCGCTCCCGAGCAACAGAAGTTCGAAGAGGACGAGCACCCACGCTTCGGGGCGGCGGAGGTAGCCGAGGGACCGACGGAAGAAGCGCCACGTCTGGTCGAACAGGCCGACACCCGACGACTCTGGACCGTAGGATATCGGCCAGAGGAACGACTCCAGTGCACCGTAGTTGCCGAAAAAGAACCCACTGTAGAGTAGGTCTGCGGGGATGTGTGAGAGATAGCCGAGTGCGAACGCGACGCCGACCGTCGTCATCTCGAAGCGTCGCGCGACGAGGACGACGGCGAGTGCGAGGGGAATCGAGACTAGAATCGAGTGAGCGAACGACAATCCGCTCGGGAGGACGCCGAACGACCACGAGAGTGGTTTGTCTACGAGGTCCGGGAACTGGGTCCCAAGCACGACGGCGAGCGCGGCACGGCTATCGAGTCGTCTGTTCGTCGCCCGCGCCCACAGCGAGACGAGGATGTACCCGACTGCGAGGTGCTCCCACGGCCACATCTACGCGACGCCTCCGCAGTCGACCACCGAATAGGGTGTCGAGGGTGCGTGGAGTGGTGTCGTCGAGGAGACTGTCGAAGCACGCTCACTGTGTGTTCGGTTCGGTGACTGCGTACTGTGTATCGTGGACATCTGAGACTGGAACTGCTGGTGTGGTCGGTGGGGGCGCGTTTGGCGGTGTGTGCGACGCGCCAGGCCGTCGTCGGTGAGTGCGTAACTCGTCACGCGTCGGCGCACGACGCCCGCATCAACGCAAAGAAAAGCGGGTTGCTCGTTTTGTTATGGCGACTGTAACAGACCGCTCCCGCCTGTCGAATCGGTGGTCATCGACTAACGCCCCGGGACGAAGTCAGTAGATGCCGAATAACTACTCGGGCAGACGGCGTCTCTCTGAGCAGAGAGTATGCGCTATCTGTTCTTCACAAACACGCCCGCCCACGTTCACCTCTACAAATATGCGGTGAGAGAACTCCAGCGGTTGGGCCACGACGTGCTCATCCTCGGACGAGACTACGGATGTACCAAAGACTTACTCGAGTACTACGACCTGCCACACCGAATCTACGGGTCGTGCGGGACGACGAAGTATTCGCTGTTCAAGAACTTGCCGTCCCACTATCTGAACATCTTCAGGGAGGTCCGTCGGTTCGACCCGGACCTCATCTTCGGGATGGGAGGCTACGCGGCACACGCGGGTGCTGTCTCGCGCACCCCCGTCGTACTCGTCATCGACTCGGAACCGACGTCGCTCGACCATCTCGTCTCTCGCCCCTTCGCGAAGGCGATACTGACGCCCCACACGTTCGGAAAGGACCTCTCGGAGAACCACTACCAGTTCAGGGGGTTCAAAGAGACGGCGTATCTCCACCCCGACGTGTACGAACCCGCGACGGATATCCGGGCAGAACTCGGACTCGCTCCCGACGAGAAGTTCGTCGTCGTCCGGTTCAACGCGTTCGGGTCGCACCACGACGTGGGCCACCGCGGCTTTACACCCGAACGCCGTGCCGAACTCATCGAGATGTTGAGCGAACACGCTACCGTGTTCGTCCTCGACGAGAGCGACGAACGACGCGATGGCGACGTCGATACGCGTCCGTTCGACTTCCACCCGGCACTCGTCCACGACGTACTCGCCGAAGCGGAACTCCTCGTCGCTGACACACAGACGATGGTCACGGAGGCTGCACTCCTCGGAACGCCCGCCATCCGTTCGAACTCGTTCGTCGGCGAGCACGATATGGGGAACTTCGTCGAGCTCGAACAGCAGGGCCTCATCTCGAACCTCAAATCGTTCGACGAGGTGATGGAACGAGCGGAGACGCTCCTCACCAACCCCGGGACGAAAGCCGAGTGGCAGACCCGTCGGGACGCGTTCCTCGAAGACAAGGTCAACCTGACCGAAGTCATCGTCCAAGTCGCGTTGAACTACGGGTCTGTCGACCCAGTCGAATCGTTGTCCCGGCACACCGTCCCGGCGTAACGCGACTCGATTCGCAACCCGAACGTTCGTCTCCATCGGTGGGTGATTCACCGACTCGAGACAGTCAATCGACCCATAACTAACCACTCGACAGTCCAATCTTCGGCACCGAACTGCGCACCGAAGACGCTCTCGACTCACCTTCGCTATGAACGACAACACCACACTGCTCGTCGTCGGCCCACGTGGAACCGGCGGCATCGACCGATACATAACAGAACAGAAACGCTATCTCGAAGACCGGATGGACGTCCGTCTCTACACCCGATACACTGCACCGAAGGGTGAGGGAGTCGAACGGGCCGTTCGCATGATTCTGTCGTCGATTCAGGCCCTTCTCCTGTTTCCGTTCCAGTCGCGACCAGACATCGTCCACGTCCACTCTTCACACAAGTACTCGTTCTACCGCTCGGCGTTCTTCGTCCTCTATTCGGCGTACGTCTGGCGCGTCCCCGTCGTCCTCCACATCCACGGGTCGTCGTTCGACGAATTCCTCGACACGGACTCACTCCTCGTTCGTCGCCTCCAGTCGCTCGTCTTCGACACCGTCGACGACGTGGTGGTCCTGTCGGAGTACTGGCGCGAGTTCGTCTCGCGGCGGACCGACTACGATAAGGTACACGTCCTCGCCAACGCCGTCGAACCCGCCGAGTTCGAACCGACCTACGAGGCTGACCCCGTCCACGTCGTCTTCGTCTCGAACCTCATCGAACGCAAGGGAATCGGCGAGTTACTGGACGCAATCGAGGCGCTGGAGGCGATGCCGAACCTCTCGTTCCGCGTGAGCATCGGTGGCCGGGGTCCCCACGCGGAACGAGTCGAGGCCGTCGCCGACGCGTACGACAACGTCGAGTATCTCGGGTTCCTCTCGGAGGCCGAAAAACGGGACCTACTGGGTCGGGGAACCGTGTTCGTGCTTCCGACCTACGCCGAGGGCCTGCCCATCGCCTTACTCGAAGGGATGGCCGGTGGAAACGCCGTCGTGACGACGCCCGTCGGAAGTATCCCCGAAGTCGTCACCGACGAACAGGGGATTCTCGTCTCGCCAGGGAACGCTCAGGAACTGACCGACGCACTCGCACACCTCATCGCCAACCCCGACGAGGCGGTACGAATGGGTCGAAAAAACAGGTCGCTGATAGAATCGCGCTACTCCTGGGAGTCGAACGCCGACAACCTCGTCTCGATGTACGCAGAAGCGAACTAGGCTGGCCTCTCCTCTCCTCTCCCGACTGTGATTACTTCTGAGCGTGACCTATCCACCGCGTGCGTAGCTGTCGCCGAAGACGCGTTCGAACGAGTTCGATGTCTCCACTATCGTCGTCGTTCGTTGGGAAAATTGTCCGTTCTGACCGTCCGCCAAACCGGTTACGAGAATTGCTCGGAACGCTGGTCGTCGCTTTGTGGTCCACGTTCCGTCGCTGTGTCGGCGGCAATCGTCGTTCGACGGGACTCGTGTCTCTCCGCGTTGCCAGCGGACTTTTGGAGGTGGTGGTTGGCTCTGTCGTCGAGGAACATCGCGAACGCCAGCGAGAGAACACCGCCGACGACTCGCGTTCCGGACCCAGTGGTGTCAGTTCGAGTGAGTGCTTTCCGGGTGAACCGCGACAGGCCCGCGATGATACTCACGACACCGAGGAGGTACATACCCACGAGCGCGTACTTTCGTCTGTAGACGTACTTGACGAGCAGTCGCCAGAGGAAATCCTTCAGCAGCAGGATCGAGAGGCCGGGGACGAAGCTCGAGTACCTGATGCCACTTTCTTCGTCGCCGTACCGGGCTCTCATCGGAACCGTCGCAACCCGCTTGTCGGCGACGTTTAGATTCACGAGCAAGTCGTTCAGGAACCCGTACTGGTCGTACAGACGGTCGAAATCGAGGGCATCGAGTGCGTCCGCAGAGATTGCCGTGTAGCCGTTCTGTGGGTCGCGGATGTGCCAGTAGCCACTGGCGATACGCGTCAATCCCGACAGGAGAACGTTTCCGAAGAGTCGCCACGGTGGCATCCCGCGCCAGTACGACGGCCCCCCGAGTCTGTCACCGACGGCATAGTCGGCCGACCCGGTGGCCACGGGGTCGATAATCGAGGTGATGATGTCCGGGTCCATCTGACCGTCACCGTCCATCACGACGAGGATATCCATCCCCTCTTCGAGCCCTCTCTGATATCCTGTCTTCACGGCCGCGCCACGTCCTCGGTTCGTAGGATGTCTGATAGCGACGACCCGTTCTCCCACGATTTCTCCACCGTCGGCCGTCAAGGCCGATGTCTCTTGGTCTGTCGTGGAGGGGTTCGTTCGGGCGTTCACCCGCGCTGTGTAGGTGGTAATCTCACGCCACGTCTCGTCAGTCGAGTGGTCGTCGACGACGTACGTCCGGTCGACGAACTCGGGAATCGTGTCGATGACAGTTCCGACGAAGCGCTCTTCGTTGTACGCGGGGACGACGACTCCGATCGTTTTACCGAGGTACACTGTACTCCTCCTGTGTATCCATCTTCGGCCGTCGCGTACCGTACGAACAACTGGCCGAGGTGAATCGAACCTGAGGAGGCGAATCGAGGGACGACGTAGTTTGTGACATCGGAACTTCCGTCCCTCAGTTGTACTGTTGGATGCTTTGTTAGTCGCGACAATCATCTAATATAAATATACATTCAGGAAAAATTGTACGTAAATGGCTTCCTATTAATTGTCTGCAAAAGCTGAACTTCTCACCATTTATCAAATTTATCGAGACAGTCACGAAATTCAGATTGTTGTAATTCGGTCCAGTCGATGTGTCTCTGCGGTGGACTTACGTTCCGGAAAAGCGAGCGACGAAGACGGGACGTTCGTCGACTGGGCCGAATTAACGGAGTGTCTCGAGATGAGTAGACGGACCGTGGTCACGGCGACCAGACGGATTTCGACGGCAGCAGTGGATGGGTAGTCGTTAGTAAATCACTGTGGTGGAGACGACGTGACGGAGTGCCGACTCCTCGACGTCGTTATGGTTCGGCGTTAACAGTTCTGTCCGGACGCCGCTCGGCAGGTAAGTGACCAACGTCGCCCGCCCGCCGCTCGTCGGGCTTTCTGAAAAACGCGACGTGGACGACGAAGTGGACGAACGGTGCAGGGTCGTCGAAGCGGAGGTAGTCGAAGTGCGGTTCCTGCCATATCGACGACGCGACGTCCCACAGTGCCTTCGAGAGTGGAGGGCGTTCGACGAGTGGGGACTCGTCGGTCACGACGCTCTTGAGATAGCCGAGTTCGCCCCACAGATAGTGGCTCCCGATTCCGAGGTCGTAGTCGGGTTCGACGAGGTGTTTCTGTCCCGTCGCCAGCAACCAGTAGAAGTACGGGAAGTCGGCACCGCTCCGTATCGTCGATGGGAGCGACTGCCATAGACGGGGGTTCACTTCGATAATCTTGAACTCGCCCGTGTCGGCGTCCTGGAGGTATTCGATACAGGCCAGTCCGTGCCACTCGAGATGGTCGAGTAGTCCCCGCCCGACAGCTTCGAACTCCGGGAGGTAGACGGACTCTCGGTAGACACCGCCCCCACCGGTGTAGGAGTTCCCCCGAATCTGACGGTGCTGGAACGTCGCGAGGGCTTCCCCGTGGTCGTAGAGGGCGGCGAACATGTACTTGTCCGCGGGTGGAACGTAATCTTGGACGATAGGGTCGTGTCCCATCTCACGACGTATCTCGGCTCGATTCAGGTCTTCTCCCGGTTGGACGTGGATGACGCGTTTGACGATGTCGTAATCGTTCGGGCCGAACCCGTCGACGTACTCCTCTGTGATGACGTTGTATCGAGGTTTGATGATAGAGGGGCGTTCGAACTCGTCGACGTCGCTGAGCAGTCTGGTCCGCGCCATCGGGACGCCCGCCGCAGTTGCGGCCTCGTAGAGTCGCATCCTGTCGTGAACCGACCGCAACATCTCGAACGGTTGCACGGCGAGATTCACGTGCGTGGCGAACTCGTCGTGATACTTCGAGAGGACGTACGCGTCTTCGGGTCGGCCGGGGACGATGACGTCGACGTCGGGTCGTGCACATATTCCGACCAGCGCATCTTTGTACCTGACGAGGCCGTCGCTCGGTGCAGGAATTCGGACGACTTCGTCACAGAAGCGTGACGAACTGACAGGGGTATCGTCGTGTTCGGAGGCAACTACTGTCCGGATACCGTTCGTACCGAACGACCGGACGATGGCGTAGTTCCCCGAGGTGACGAGTACCGCGCCTTTGTTGCCACCATGTTTACTCATGAAAGATTCTTCGCAGCGACTATGGATTAGTATGAATCAACTAACGGGGGACACTGCCGAGTGTCCGGAACCTAGAGTGTCGTGGCGCAGTGACAGTCTCGGCTACTATCGTGTGTCGTTGCTGGTCGCTCGTCTCGAACAGATAGTTCCCATTTGGTTCCCGATAACGCCGTCTGCGGGTGGTCAGCGTGGGAAATCAGTTGGTTCGTCTCACACGTGACCGTCGGCAGAAAAGACCATGAGATGGGTATCCACGTGGCGATACCGTAGAGACGGGGACCTGCGGCGAGCGTGCTTAGAGTACGTCGTCGTCGAGGCCACCGGGGTCACCGGCAGTGTCGAACAGGTTGTTCTGTGCGCTCTGGACGAAGTCGGACTGGACGCCGCCCTCATCGTCGACGGGAGCACCGTATGCGTCCATCCCCATCGAGAGGAGTTCTTCGACGGCCTGTTCTTCGCTGATGAACTCTTCGTCGACGAGTTGTTCGAATTCGACCAGCAGTTCGTCCGGGAGGTTGACCTCAACGACGGGCATATACCGGGGTTCGTGCTCAACGTACTTTAGCAACCGGGTGTGAGTGAAGGCCGTCTCTCGCCCGTCACTGCGCCCCACCGACGCGGTAGAATCACCCGTGTCCGCGTCCGTAACCGCGTGTCTTATCAACTCTCGTTCGGACTGTCAACGCACGCGACTGTGTGCGATTCGAGAATCGGACACGACACGCGAGAGGACCACGACGTGACACGTGACACTGACGACTCGGGAGGTGACGACGCAGCACCGTCGACTGCTGGTAACCTCGGTTGGCTTCCCGAACGAATCGAACTCCCGAGCGACGAGTGGGTCATCTACCCACCGGGAGAACCCCGGCCTGCGAACTTCGCCCTCCGCTTCGAGAAGTCGGTGCCGGCGGTTCTCGTCGGGGCCGAATCCGGTGACTCTCCCGGCGTCCACGTCCTCCCACACCCTGGGGGTCTCTCCGTCTCTGCTCGCTTCGACGGCGTCGTCGACGAATCGGTCCACGAGTTCGACACGCCGACGTCTAACGAGGAGTCACAGCGCATTGCGTCGTGGGTTCAAACGTGGGTCCATCGCGTCGACGAACGGGCCGAACGAGCACGTATCTCGTCGGCGTGTGCTCCCGTTCCGAACGCAGGCGACAGCGTGGCAGACGCCCTGCACGAACACTTCGGGCGTGCAGATGCCGTCGCCGCCGCAGTCGTCGAACGTGACACCAGCGCACTCCGTGACGTCCCCGGCGTCGCCGAACAGATGGCGGACCAACTCGTCGTCCACTACGGCACAGACACCGAGTGGGAGTACTATCGCCGCCGGCACCACCGCGACGCCACGCCGTGAGTCAAACGCCGATTTGACTCTTGAGTAGGGTTATTCTCTCAGCCACCTATGTAGTGGTATGTCATTGACACGTCGTACACTCGTTCGTTCAACTGCCCTCCTCTCGCTTGGCCTCGTCGCCGGTTGTCTCGGGGATGGTGGGTCGAACGGCGGTGCGGACGACACCGACGACACGCCTGACCTTCCGGGCGACACTACCACTGACCCTGCTGGCGGCACCCGCCCGACTGGAACCGGCGGACCCGGTATCGTGCTCACGAACGTCGACGCGGCGCCGGACCTCCCAATCGAACCGACCGTCGAAGTCAGCGAGGACGTCGCAACCGACGACCACCCGCCACAACTCCGGGTCACGCTGACCAACACGAGCGACCAAGTGGTCGAAGTCGGTGAGGGACGTGCCATCTTCTTCCAGTACGTCTCTGACGACTCGCGCGAACTCATCTTCCTCCCCGCAGGTGAGACGTACCCCGCAGACCCGGGATGCTGGCGACTCGACGAACCGATTGCCGTCACCGAAGAGTACCGAGTCGAGTCGTTCGACCCCGGCGAATCACGGTCCAAACTCGTGGACCTCTACGGGGCGGCCAAACAGGAGGGCGAAGAAGAGAGTTGCCTCCCTGTCGGGGAGTTCCGCTTCGAAACCACCATGACTGTCGGTTCATTGTCCGGTGGTGACGACGAGCGAACGAGCACGAAGTGGGGCTTTTCGCTCTCACTCGAATAGCCGTATAGGTCGGTGCCGACCCGATATCCCGTGGGTCAGCGTGTCTCCGCTTCGTCCTCGGTGAGTCCCCGATAGATGTCGCTGTAGAGCGAGCGTTCGGAGACGTCTATCTCACCGAGATTGACGCGGCCGTCTTGACGCGCAGCGAACGCGACGACGTGAGCGACATCCTCGGGCGCGAGCATGTCGTCGGGGTCGTACGCGTCGACGAGCCGTTCGCCGCGAAACTCGATTTCGGTCCGGGTGTCGCCGGGGTTGACGAGGACGACGCCGATACCGTTCCGTCCCTCGCGTGCTTCGAGGTTCTTCGCGAACCCCCGCGTCCACCACTTCGTCGCGCCGTACGTCGCGAGCACTGGGTCGGCGTGTTTCGCGGAGTCGCTGCCAACGAAGACGACGGTCCCTCGTGACTCGCGGAGGTGGGGGAGGGCCGCCCGCGTCGCATAGAACATCCCGTCGCAGTTCACCGCCATCTGGGTCCGGTAGTCTTCGACCGAGAGGTCGACGAGGTCGTCACTCATCCGGAGGATACCGGCGTTGTTCACGAGGACGTCGAGACCACCGAACACCTCGACGACTTCCGAAACCGCCGCTTCGACGGCTTCGTGGTCGGTGACGTCGACGGGGAGGACGTGTGTCTCGGCGTCACACGTCCGTTCGATGTCGCTCGCGAGTTCGTGGAGTCGGTCCTCACGGCGCGCGAGAAGTGCGACTGCCGCGCCGTCGCGAGCGAGCGCTCTCGCAGTCGCCGCTCCGATACCCGAACTCGCACCGGTGACGAGTGCGATACGTTCAGTCATACCACTCACTCGGGAGACGGTGTGAATAAATATTGCATACCACGAGACGGTGCGGACTCGCTGGTGCTCGTGGCTGACTCGAATCGCGTCGGGATACTACGGACAGTGTCGAAGGCACCGAACGCTACCCAGTGAAACCGAACACCGTCACAGGGGCACAGTATCATAATACACTCCGGCGAGTAGGCCCCCTATGGCCGCGAACCGTCTCTCGTTTCGGGTGGGTCACGAATGAGTCGCACAGTCCGACTCGGCGTCGACGTCGGCGGCACGTTCACCGACGTCGTGCTATCGACTGCGTCCGGGACGCTCTTGACTGCGAAAGTCCCGACCACAGACGACCAGAGCGTCGGCGTCGTCGCCGGCATCGAGAAGGTCTGTGCCGACGCTGGCATCGACCCGGGCGACGTCGACTCGTTCACGCACGCGATGACCGTCTCGGTCAACGCACTCCTCGAAGACGACGGCGCGGAGACGGCGCTCGTCACCACCGAGGGGTTTCGTGACGTACTCGAAATCGGACGACAGACGCGACCTGACCTCTACGATATCACGGTCGAAAAGCCGACGCCACTCGTCCCTCGCCGCCGACGATTCGAGGTGAGTGAGCGGGCCACAGTCGACGGAGTCCGGCGTGCAGTCGACGAACAGGAGGTTTCAGCCGTCGCGGACGAAATTCGAGCGACCGATGCCGAAAGCGTCGCCGTCTGCCTCCTCCACGCCTACCAGCACCCCGAAAACGAACAGGCCGTCACCGCCGTCCTTCGCGACGAACTCGACGTGCCAGTCTCTGCGTCCCACGAGGTGTTGGCCGAGTTCCGTGAGTACGAACGTACCGCGACGACAGTCGCCGACGCGTACGTGACGCCCGTCATCGACGCCTACCTCGGCCGTCTCGAGGAACGCGCAGACGAACTGGGCGTGCCCGCGCCTCGAATCATGCAGGCGAACGGCGGCATCGCCTCTGTGGAGACGGTTCGAAGGCACGCAGTGACGACGGCGATGTCCGGCCCTGCCGCCGGTGTCGTCGGTGCGGCAGAGACTGCTGGTCCCGTCGCTCTCGATGGTCTCGTCACGTTCGACATGGGCGGTACGTCCAGCGACGTGAGCCTCGTCCGCGACGGGGAGATTGCACAGACGACTAACGCCGAAATCAACGGCCGTCCACTGAAGACGCCGATGGTCGACGTCGAGACGGTTGGTGCCGGTGGTGGGTCGATTGCGTGGGTGGACGCTGGCGACGCACTCCGTGTCGGCCCGAAGTCCGCGGGTTCCGACCCGGGGCCTGCGTGTTACGGGCGCGGCGGGACGGCCCCGACTGTCACCGACGCGAACGTCGTGCTCGGATACATCGGCGCGAGTTCTGCGCTCGGCGGCGAACTCTCGGTAGACGAGCCGGCCGCCGAAGAGGCCCTCTCCTCGCTGGCGGCCGAGGCCGGATTAGACGACGCGCGCCACGCTGCTCGCGGCGTCTACAGCGTCGCGAACGCGAATATGTCCCGTGCGATTCGGTCGGTGACCGTCGAACGCGGATACGACCCGCGTGAATTCGGCCTCGTCGCCTTCGGTGGGGCAGGTCCGATGCACGCCGCCGCCGTCGCCGACACGCTCGGTATCCAAACTGTCGTCGTCCCCCGTGCGTGTGGCGTCCTCTCGGCGTACGGACTGCTCGCGGCGGACGAGCGACACGACTCGGTGCGGACGCTCAGGTCCCGACTCGACGCGGTGGCGACGACGGCTATCGAGCGCGCCTACGACGAACTCGCGTCCGACGTCCTCGAAGACGTTCTCGACACCAAATCCGCAGTCGTGCGACGCGCTGCCGACCTTCGATACGTCGGTCAGAGTTTCGAACTGACCGTCCCCGCCCCGGACCAGTTCGATGCGGACGTAGTCGCCCGGCGGTTCCACGAGGCGCACGAACAGGCCTACGGCTACCGACTGGCCGACCCAATCGAACTGGTCAACGTCAGGTCGTCGGCAGTCGTCGAGCGCGACGCACCGCCTGTCTCGTATGAAGGTGGAGACGCCGTTCGAAAAGCGAGTCGCGAGGTTCGTTTCGAGGCCGGCACCTTCGAGACGCCGGTGTTCGACCGAGAGTCGCTCGCTGCGCACGCCGACGTGACGGGGCCGGCGATTCTCGAACAGGACGAGAGCACTGTCGTCGTACCGCCGGCCTGGCGTGGCACCGTCGGTGGGGACGGGACGCTCGTCTTGCGGCGTGGGGGTGACGACGAATGACGGACATCGACGCCATCACACTCGAAATCATGCGCACCCAGTTCGAGAGCGTCGCCGAGGAGATGGGACAGGTGCTCGTCAGTTCGTCGTACTCGCCGAACATCAAGGAGCGTCGGGACTGCTCGACTGCACTGTTCGACGCCGAGGGGCGACTCGTCGCACAGGCCGAACACATCCCAGTCCACCTCGGTGCGATGCCCGACGCGGTTCAGACGGTCCTCGAATACGACCCTGTCCCCGGTGACGTGTTCGTCCTCAACGACCCGTTCGACGGCGGCACCCACCTCCCCGACGTGACGATGGTCTCACCGCTCACCGTCGACGGCGAGATACTCGGCTACGCCGTCTCACGAGCGCACCACGCCGACGTGGGCGGGATGACGCCCGGGAGTATGCCTGCGGGTGCACGCGAAATCTACCAGGAGGGGCTTCGAATCCCACCGGTTCGACTCGTCGACGCGGGCGTGCAGAACGACGACGTCCTGTCGCTCATCTTGGCGAACGTCCGCAATTCCGGTGAGCGCCGCGCGGACATCCGAGCGCAGATTGCCGCTAACGAACGCGGTGGTGACCGACTCTCGGACCTCGTGGCCGACCACGGCAAAGACCGGGTCGTCACCGCTTTCGACGCAGTCCTCGACTACTCGCGGGACCGCGTCACCGCCGAACTGCGTGCCCTCCCCGATGGGACGTATCACGCACGCGACGTGCTCGAGGGCGACGGAGTCACCGACGACGACGTGCCTATCGAGGTTTCGGTGACCATCGACGGCGACTCCATGTACGTCGATTTCGACGGCACGGCACCACAGGTCGCCGGCAACGTCAACGCACCACTCGCAGTCGCCAAGAGCGCCGTCTACTTCGCCGTTCGGTCCGTCACCGACCCCGAGATACCCCCGAACGAGGGGTGTTACGACCCAATCGAGGTGTCGGTTCCCGACGGGTCGCTCCTCAACCCGTCACCACCTGCTGCTGTCGTCGGTGGCAACGTCGAGACGAGTCAGCGCGTGACCGACGTGGTCTTCTCCGCACTCGCGGACGCCGCACCCGAACGTGTCCCCGCACAGGGACAGGGAACGATGAACAATCTCACCATCGGGAGTCGAACCGGTGGCGAGGGAGGATTCACGTACTACGAGACTATCGGCGGTGGGTTCGGCGGACGAGCGACTGGTGACGGGATGGACGGCGTCCAAGTCGGGATGACGAACACGCTCAACACACCAATCGAAGCGCTCGAAGCGGAGTATCCGATGGTCGTCGAAGCGTACAGTCTCCGCGAGAATAGCGGTGGGCGTGGGAGACACCGGGGTGGACTGGGTCTCGTCCGGTCTCTCACCGTCGAGACGGACGCGACTGTCTCGCTTCTGACCGAACGCCGCCGTGTCGCCCCCAAAGGAATCGCCGGTGGCGAAGACGGGGCAGTCGGGAAGAACGTCGTCCGGGTTCCAGACCTGACCGAGGACGACGACGGCGACGTGTCCGAGTCGGTCGGTGACGAAGAGGCGTTCGTCGTCGGGTCGAAAGTCACCCGTGAGGTGTCTGCGGGAACGACTGTAACCATCTACACACCCGGCGGTGGTGGGTACGGCGACCCGGCCGAGCGTTCTCGGGACGATATCGAACGCGACAGAGCAGACGAGAAGATGGAGTAAACCACAGTCTGGTGAGTGGTGACAGCGGTACTCTCCTTCCCCGCCCAGATATGCAGTGAACGCGCGGACGTTTCGGACCCTGTAGGCAGTGGAATTGGGAACCCCCACGCCGATTCGCGAAGCCGGGTCTCGGGGACTATTTAAAGAAACTGATTATCAGAAGCAGGCCGGATGGACGCGACCTCCTTACAGTCATCTGGTGAAGGAAATGGCAACCCAACCTGAGTTACCTGATGCCTCTCGGACAGACGAGGGGCAGTATACGTGGAATCGAGACGCGGCAACGAGGTGCCTCGACGGAAGTCCGTTCGACACCGAACTCGGGCTTCGGATGTCACGGGACGCTATTCGCGTCGCGAACGGCGTCCTCGACGAAGACGTCTTCCAGTCGAAATACCACGAGGCAGTCGTCGCGGAGTTTGGCGAGGACAACCGGCCGAGCAAACAGGAGAACTTCGACGATGAGTGACTCTGATGGCGTTCATCGGCGCGACGTACTGAAAGCGGGTGGTGCTGCTGCCGCGTTCGGTCTCGGCGGGGGCAGCTATCTGACGTCGCTCACCGATGCCGGAGACGTCTCGGACATGGGCGTCGAGACGTTTGTTGGACAGGACGAGGTGTTCTTCAGTTCGTGTGCCCCGAACTGTCGCGGACGATGCCCGATTCAAGTCCACGCCAGAAACGGGCGCGTGAAAAAGATAGAACCGGGCGTTCCGGAGAACGAGGCGTACAAGCGAGCCTGCACGCTCGGGCTCTCTCAAACCCAGCGTGTCTACAACCCGACGCGCCTCAAGTATCCGATGAAGCGTGTTGACTGGTCGCCCGACGACCCGAACGTCGAGGGGCGCGGCGAAGACGCCGCGTTCGAGCGCGTCTCGTGGGACGAAGCACTCGGCTACATCGCAGCCAAGATGGAGGAGACCCGTGAAGAGTACGGGCCGAAGAGCGTCTACTTCGAGTCCGGTTCGGGCGACTACGGGACCGCGAGTAACCACCAGGCACGTCTGGCAGCGTTGTTCGGCGGCACCCAGATGGACTGGTCTATCGACATCAACGTCGGACAGGGCTTCCGCCGGGTCAGTGGTGCGGGCTGGTTCAACGTGGCGACCAACCAGGCCACGGACCTGAAGAACGCGAACACGCTCATCGCGTGGGGCGGCGACATCTTCGCCAGTCGACTCCAGCAGGACGCGTCGAAGATGCTTGATGCGGTCGAAAACGGCGCGAAGCTCGTCGTCGTCGACCCGGTGTACACTGGAACGGCGGCGAAAGCCGACCTCTGGTTACCCGTCAAACCTGGCAAGGACCCGCACCTCGCACTGGGGATGATTCACACCGTCTTGGACGAGGAACTCTTCGAGGCGGACTTCCTCCGCAAGCGGACGCTCGCTCCGGCACTCGTCGGCCCGGACGGGAAACTCCTGCGGGCGAAAGACGTCGTGCCGGGAAGTGACGCCGACAAACCCGTCGCGTTCAACGAGGAGACCGGCGAACCCGAGGTCCTCGAACCCGAGACGTTCGGTCCGTACGCTCTCGGCGGCGAGTACACCGTCGGCGGCGTCACCGGGCGAGTGGCCCTCGACTTCCTCCGCGACGAAGCCGCGAAGCACGCACCGGAGGACATCGCCGAGACAGTCGGCGTAGAAGCGAAGAACATCCGCAAAGCTGCACGCTGGCTCGGTACCCGTGGCCCCGGCGGTGTCGTCCCGGGACTTGGTGTCGACCGATACAAGTACGGTCACATCTTCGGGCAGGCGTACGCCACCCTCGTCGCCCTGACTGGTGACTACGGACGAAGCGGTTCCTTCCAGGGTGGATACTTCAACGGGACGGGAATCTCGACTGGCGATTACAGCGCGCCCGAAGGAAGCAAGGGCGTCTCGAAGATTCGCCAGACGAAGATTTTGACCGGCATGGAGTCCGGTGACCCGTACCCCATCAAGGTGATGTACGCTCAGGAGTCGAACTTCGTCGCCAACCAGCTTCCTGACCGGCAGCGTTGGCTGAACGCGGCGAAGAATCTCGACCTCATCGCCGTCGCCGACATGCACCACACGCCGACGGTCCAACACTCGGACATCATCCTGCCTGCGGCACACTGGTTCGAAAAAGAGGGCGTCACCTCGCCGTACACCCACCCGCACGTGAATTACCGGGAGAAGATTCACGACCCGCTCTGGGAGTCGAAATCGGACTTCTGGATCATCAGCCACCTCGCGGAGAGATTGGGCTACGGGGACCGTTTCCTCCAGACCAAGCGGGAGGAACTGAAGAAGATGCTGGAGGCCGACGAGTACGTCGACTACGAGACGCTCAAACGGCAGGGAACGGTCGAGAAACCCACGCCGGTGGTCAAGTACACCGACGAGTTCGACACGCCCTCTGGCCGCCTCGAAATCTACGACGAGGACGCCCCGAGCGAGAAGGGCCAGACACTCGAAGTCCCGAAACACGTCGAGAGTCGGACTGCAGACGACTGGGAGTCCGCAGACGACTACCCCCTGATGTTCATGCAGAAGCACTCGAAGTGGCGCATCCACTCCCAGTTCGGGTATCAGCAGTGGCTCCGAGAACTCAATCCCGAGCCACAACTCGACATCAACCCAGTCGATGCAGAAGAGCGCGGCATCGAGAACGGGGACTACGTCCGCGTTCACAACGACCGGGGTGAGATGATCGTTCGTGCGAAAGTGAACGAGGCGATTCAGCCCGGACTCGTCAACACCGACCAAGGATGGTACACGAGTGATTACATCCGGGGACATCACAACGACCTCACCCACACGGACGTCAGCGACGTGACCGGGAACTTCTCGTTCTACGACGTCCGGGTCGAGGTAGAGCATGCCCCTGCAGAGGCGGACACGAGCAAGTACGAGGAGAAACAGCCGACCGGCGCGAAAGCGACTGGTCCCGGAGTAGGAGGTGACTGAACATGACGAAATACGGACTCGTAATCGACCAAGAGCGGTGTATCGGCTGTCAGGCCTGCGCCGTGACGTGTAAGCAGGAGAACAACGTCGGACTCGGCCAGTACTGGAACCGCGTCCTGACCATCGGTGGTGACGACGTCGACGAACCCGCCGGAACCTATCCGAAGAACGGTGAAGACGGGACGCTGGACATGCAGTACCAGCCGACGGCGTGTCAGCACTGCGAGAACGCCCCCTGCGTGAAGGTCTGTCCGGTCAATGCGACCTACACGCGCGAGGACGGCATCGTCGAAATCGACTACGACAAGTGCATCGGGTGCCGGTACTGCATGGCGGCGTGTCCGTACAACGCTCGCGTGTTCAACTGGGACGAACCCGAGACCGTCCCCAAAGAGGGTACCGGTGACGTCGCGGCGCGACCGCAGGGTGTCGTCGAGAAGTGTACGTTCTGTAGCCACCGCGTCGACGAAGGACTCGACCCCGGGTGTGTCGTGAACTGCCCGGCCGACGCGCGTATCTTCGGTGACCTCGACGACGAGACCAGCACCGTCTCGAAGTACATCAAGAAGTACAACACCGACCGCCTCCTCGAAGACCGGGAGACGGAACCGAAGACGTACTACATCCGCGGTGAGATGAGTCCTGGCCGTCCCCAGACCGGCGACAAGATGGAGAGTGAACTCACACCGGAAGAACGTGAGAAGGCGGGCCTCCACTCGCAGGCGGTTCCACACGTGCCGGAGACGGTTGCGGGAGGTGACGACTGATGCCTAACGGCACCACCACGACGGCCGACCGTGAGTCGGTCATCGCCATCGGCGAGTTCGCCTCTCGTGGGAAGATATGGCTCGCACTGCTCGCAGTCGTCATTCTGGCCGGCCTCGTCGCGTGGTACCAGCAACTGCAGATGGGTCTGGCGGCCACGGGGATGCGCAACGTATTCTCGTGGGGACTGTACATCATGCTGTTCGTGCTGTTCGTCGGTCTCTCGGCGGGTGGCCTCATCATCTCGAGCGCGCCGAAGTTCTTCCACTCGGACGAGTACGAGAGCCTCGCCCGCTTCGGCGTGCTGTTGAGCTTGGCCTGCATTACGGTCGCTGGACTCCTCATCCTTCCCGACATCGGTCGGCCCGAGCGAATCTATCAGTTCTTCACGTCACCGGACTTCCGGTCGCCGATGGTGTGGGACTTCGCAATCGTCGTGTTGTACGGCGTGTTCAACGTGTGGTATCTGTGGCTGCTCACCCGGCGTGACCTCGCAGCGCGCGGTTCGCGGTTCGCATTTGGACGTGAGGACACCCCGGATGGCCGGAAGCGAGACCGGAAACTCGCGTTCTGGAGTGCCGCCGTCGCGCTCCCGCTCGCGGTGATGCTTCACTCGGTGACTGGCTGGATCTTCGCGACGCAGATTGGGCGCGGTGACTGGTTTAGTCCGCTCGTCGCTCCCACCTTCATCGCGAAGGCACTCGTGTCGGGTCTCGGCCTGTTGCTGGTCGTGGCAATCATCGCTGACAGGACGACGAAATTCGACCTCGACGCCGAGTTGCGTACTCGCCTCGGGAAATATCTCGGTGTGTTCCTCGCAGTCCACGTGGTCTACCTGCTCGCGGCCGAACGCCTGCCGCACGCGTGGGCCGAACACTTCGGGTTCTGGGCCATCACGAGTGGGTTCCTCGCGGGTGAGTCCACTGCGTTCTACCTCTGGACAGTCGTCGGCGGTGCCATCCCCATCGCACTCCTCGCGATACCCGCGTTCCGCAGACAGACGTGGGCCGTGTTCACTGCCGGTGCCCTCGCAGTCTTCGGTGTGCTGTTCGAGGGTGTCCGCCTCGTGTTCGTCGGCTACGATAGCGTCAACATCGCGAACGCACCCGGAATCAGCGTCGGCGAGTACGGCGGACTTGGCTCGAACATCTGGGCACAGACAGGTGTCTACACCCCCACGATGATCGAAGTCACTATCGCAGCGGGGCTGGTGGCGGTGGGAGCTCTCATCGTCACGCTCGGTCTGCGATTCCTCCCAATCCAGGAATCGTCCCACGGTAAAACGGCCACTGCTGACGGTGGCACCACGGAGTGAGAACATGGCAACAGAACCCGCAGGAAACACGACGCAGGCCGAAGATGCCCTCGCGCTCGAGCTCGCGGTACTCGCGGAGTGCTGGCGACAGCCTGACCAGCGACTCGCCAGCGCGCTCGACGCCGGACTCTTCGACGACATCTCGGCCGACGACGTGTCGATTGCCGACCTGCGCGTGGAACATTCCCGGCTGTTCGTCGGGCCGGGCGACCACCCGTGTCCGCCGTACGAGAGCGTCTACCGTGACCGAGAACACGACCAGGAGTTCGGTCTGGTGATGGGTGCGGCGACGGACGCTATCGAGCGATGGTACTGGGAGTACGGACTCGTCCCCGACGAGACGTGGACCGACCTCCCCGACCACGTCGCCGTGGAACTCGAATTCGCGGGGCATCTCGCTGCGACCGGCGAGCACGATGCCCTCGAACAGTTCGTCGACGAGCATCTCGGCGTGTGGCTTCCGGAGTTCCTCGACCGGGTCGAAACTGCGACCACCGAACCGTTCTACCGAGCGGTTGCCCGAGCGACACGTGACATCGTCGGTGGAGGTGGCGGGCGATGACGGTGGCGTTCCGATACGAGTACGACATCGAGTTCGAAGTGCTGGCTGACCACCGCGACGAATACGAAGCGTGGCTCCCCGAAGCGACGGTGCTGTGGGGACTCGACGAACACGTCGCCGCGTTTGGGCAGCAGTACTCCGACACTGGTCCCATCCCGGGGAGGCGGTTTACTTTCGAGTTCGAGACGCTCGAGGACTGGGCCTCCTTCGTCGAGGGCGACACGCATCGGAAGAACATCCAGTGTCTCGAGGAACTGACCACCGAACTGTGTGCGACGCTCTGGCAACCGAATCGACTCGACAGGCACTGTTCGACCGGGGGTCGAACATTGGCGGTCGGTGGAACTCGACAGGCCGGACAGCACGGCTAGTCCGGTTCAGTATCCGCCGACCCAGTTGCGTCCCGCTGGCCGCGCGCCCCCTACCGCCACTCCGTCTTTTGACTGACACAACGTGCGTCGCAGAACGGACCGTGATAACTGAGCCGTTGTCACCGGTCGAATCGGGACGTCCCCGAGAGAATCGGGTCGCGTCACTCGGCGTCATCGAAGATGCCCGTCACCATCTTCGACTCTGCCGACTGGAGACGGGTCGAGAACGACTGTTTTGTGATTCCGAATTCGGTCGCAAGCTCCTCCAGCGAAACACGTCTCGGCGTCTCGTAATAGCCGCGTGCGACGGCCTGTTCGACGGCCGCACGCTCCTTGTCGGTCAACTGCGCCGTCTCGAACCACCGGGGTTCAGACCGCTCGCCGCTCTGTTCGACAGGTGTAAGCTTCCGCAACTTCACTGACCGCCCAGTCTCCCTGATGTCTGCCACGATTTCCTTCAGCACCTTCCGGTTTGGGACGTACACCTCGGAGATGGCCGTATCGCCTTCGATGCGGAGGACGTTGGGGGTACACCCGTGCGACCAGAACGCTGGGCACGAACAGTTGTCGATTTCCTGAGCAAGCCGTAGGCTTTCAGTGTCCTGTTGTTCATCGTTCGAAACCGTCACGTCGATGAAACAGACCCCTGAATACGGGAAGAGTGTTACAGAGTCGATTTCTCCTTGAACGTTGTTGAACAACGGACACGTCGAATCTGGTGGAATTCCGAGTTCTAACTCGGCACGAAGCTCCAGCGTGCCAGTTTCTGAGTTGTCGTGATACTTCGTCGTTTCTGTCATAGGGAAATCAGGTGGACCATTCTACCGACGGGAGACTGCTCAGCTAGAAGGGACGTGACCGAGGGTAAAGGACAGGCTCAAGATTGCCATTTTCTGGGAACGATAGCACGTCGTGCAGGCCGCTCGATTGCGAGCAAGACTGGTGGTTGGAGGCCGGCCGAGTATCAGTTGGTACGCTCGGGCGAACCTGTCGACGCCGAACGTTTCTATCGCGGCATTTAGTTTATCATCGCCCGCTCGCTCGTCTCCGCCCGTCGCTGTCGAACACGGCGGCCAACTTCTCACGCATCGCCTGCCGGCGGAACGAGCGTCGTCGCTCTTCGGAGAGGTAGTTCGACATGACAACGTCGGCGCTCTTCGACCCCTGGTCTGCCGCGACACCTTCTAACTGCGAGAGCATCTCTTCGACTGCTTCCTGATAGGTCGTATACCAGAAACGGCGACAGAGTTTGGCAGTCGGCGTCTCTCCATCGACGGACACACCGGCGTCGCGTGCGAGTCGTTTGAAGCGCCGATTGACCGTCTCGCGGGCGATGTGTCCCGTCGAGGAGCGAGACGACGGGAAGAGAGCGCCGTTCCAGTCGTCGTCCGAGAGGGAATCGATTCGCTCGGCGACGGCATCGACGCCGTAGAGCAGGGCGACGGTACCGGGGCCGTTCTTGCGTTCTTCGAACGAGATGTGCGGGTCGTCACCGGAGAGGGCGAGTTGCGAGACGTCGAGTGACGCGAGTTCGTTCGGGCGGAGGCCCCACGCGGCGAGGCCAAGGACGAGGAGTCGTTCTTCGAGGTCCGACGCGGTGGTGTACACCCCGCGAACCTGCTCGGCCGTCATCGTGCGATTGTCGGGTTGTCCCTGCTCCCAGCGGAACTGTTTGGCGGCGTTCTCGACGGGGTTGTACCGTGCGCGTCGAAAGTCCACGAGATAGTCGTAGAACGCACGAACCGTCTGGAGGTATTTGAGTTTCGTCCCGTCGGTGGCGAGTTCGTCGTCGAACTCGTCTAAAACCTCGAGACACCGGGAAATCTCGTCCGGTTCGGCGTCTCTGTCGTCGAGTTCGTCGAGGAGTGTGGCGCGGCCATGGTGGTCACGATAGACGCGGGCGAACCGCGCGAGGTGGGTCCGTCGAGTCGGAATCGTGGAGTCTGCGAGTCCACGCCGGGATTCGAGCATGTCGAGATACGATTCGAACGCTTCGACTGTCGCGTCGTCGTCGATATCCCAGTCGTACCCGTCGTCTGCGTCGTCGTGTCCGAGGCCAACGACGTCGACGAAGAACTGACGCGGTGTGAGGCCGTGTTTCTCGCGTAACGCGTAGGCGATACCCGACCACCCGTGGTCGGTCAACCAGTCGTACGTCGGGACGTCCCGGGTTGGGTCCATCCCATCGCGGTCCATCGCCGGGGCGATGGTATCCCAGTAGAACGACTCGAGTTCGTCGAGCGACTTCCGTGACCAGTTCACGTGGTCTCACCCCGGCCGTTGCCTTCCTGTCGGAGTCTGGGACCCATCGTTCTGGTTTCACGGCGTCGTGGAGAGGGATTAATACTTTCTCTCTATTCGACGCTTTGTCACCGAAGTCGGCTGGCCAATTCGTCCACGAGTACGGAATCCGACTGAGAATCGTGGGGGAGGATTATATGACGGCAAAGACACAAGTACAATCGAGAATACGTCATGAACGAACACGAGGGGGGCGAACACGCCGGTCAGGAAGGGGGAGAAGGTGGGCCACTCGTTTCTTCGGACCCGTCGGTAGACGTGGGAGAGACTGCCGACGAAGTGACCGTCCTCGAAAGCGGGACGGAACTCGAACGGACCATCGACCTTCGAGGTGGCCTCGCTATCGGTGTGGGGACGATGGTCGGTGCCGGAATCTTCGTCTTCCCCGGTCTGGCGGCGGGAAACGCAGGCCCCGCCGCTGCTGTCTCGTTTACGATCGGTGCCGTCATCGCCTTACTCGTCGCGCTTCCGACCTCCGAGTTGGCGACGGCGATGCCGAAGAGTGGTGGCGCGTACTACTTCATCTCGCGCGGCATGGGCGCACCGTTCGGGGCCGTCGTGGGTATCGGCCTCTGGTTGGGCCTCGTCTTCGCCTCCGCGTTCTATCTGGTCGGGTTCGCACAGTACGCCGTCGCCGTCCTCGAAGAGATTGGTGCGTCTGCCCTCGTCGTCGAGACAGTTCCGTTTCTCACGGTCCTCGGCGTCGGATTCGGTGTCGCCTTGACCGTCCTCAGTGTGTTCGGGACGGAGAACACGACGAAACTTCAGAACGCAATCGTGAGTCTCCTCCTCGGAATCCTCCTCATCTTCCTCGTCTACGGGTCGCTCGACACACTCGGCCTGTTCGGACGCGAGACGGTCCCAGAGCAGTTCCTTCCGTACGGCCCGTTCAGTGTCCTCACGACGGCGGCACTGGTCTTCACTTCGTATCTCGGATTCGCACAGGTTGCGACAGTCGCGGGGGAGATTACGAAACCGGGGCGAAACCTTCCCGTCGCGATGATTGGTTCCGTCTGTATCGTCGGGACGCTCTACGTCGTCACGATACTCGTCTCGACGAGCGCGTTCGGGAGCGGTCAACTCGCGACGTTCGGAGAGACGGCTATCGTCGAAGTCGCACGGTCGTATCTCGGTCTCCCCGGTGCGATTGCTATCCTGGTCGCCGGTCTCCTCGCGACAGTCTCCAGCGCGAACGCGTCTATTCTGAGTTCGTCGCGGGCACTGTATGCCCTGAGTCGTGACGCGTTGGTCCCACCACGACTCGGCCGTGTCAACCTCCGGTACGGGACACCACACGTCGCACTCGCACTCGTCGGTGGACCCACCGTCGTCCTCGTCGCCGTCGGTCGAACGGAAGTGTTGGCGGAAGTCGCCTCGTTCCTGCACCTCGTCTCGTATGGCCTGATGTGTGTGGCACTCGTCGTCCTCCGACAGTCGAATCCCGACTGGTATCAACCGTCGTTTCGGGTCCCCGGATATCCGTTCGTTCCAGTCGTCGGGGCGATAGCGAGTTTCAGCCTCGTCGCCTTCATGCAACCACTCTCGCAGGCCGTCGGTGTGGTGGTCAGCGTCGCCGCACTGGCGTGGTACCTGCTTTACGCTCGCGACGTCGAGCTAAAGGGGGTGCAGCTAGATGCGTAACACGACTCACGTCCGGGTGCTCGTTCCCGTTGCGATTCTCAAAGGACAGGTGATACCGGACCAGATGATACGTCTCCTGTCGAGTTCGACTGTGGTCCTCCTTGGCTACCACGAGATTCCAGAACAGACCGCCCCTGAGCAAGCGCGTGAACAGTTCGAGACGAAAGCTCAGGCCGAACTCGCGGACCTCGTCGAGGCGTTCGAGACAGAGGGCGCGACAGTCGAGACTCGCCTCGTCTTCACACACGACGTCGACCAGACGATAGAACGCGTCGCGACGGACGCCAACTGTGATGCGGTCTTACTCTCCAACCCCGCGCCTGCTATCGACCGTATCATCGTCCCGATAAAAGAGGAGATAAACGTCGAGACGATTGCCAAAGTCGTCGCGGGCGTCACTCGGCAACACGACGCCGACATCACGCTCTTCCACGCCGTCACCGACGAGGCGGACGTCGCCGACGGTGAAGCACTCCTCGGGAGGGTTTCGGACGAACTCACCGTCCTCGGCATCCGAAGTGACCAGCTTTCGAGAGTCGTGGCAGTCGCCCAAAATCCGCTGCAGGCACTCGTAGAAGCTGCCGACACGCACGACGTCGTCGTCATGGGCGAAGAGGAACCGACGATTCGCGGCCGGTTGTTCGGTGAAACGTCCGAACGTGTCGCCGAACAGACCGTCGGTCCGGTACTCGTCGTTCGTCGCCCTCTCGAACCAGTCGACGACGACGAGTCGGGAGCGCTGTGAACGTCTGGGCACTCATCTTCAATAAATGGTAGTTCGAAATATAATCAATACCCGAACGTGAGAAATCGGATTGGACACCTTCTCTCGGACTGACACCGACTGTGAAAAACCCCAAAATTTTTAAAAATTGCAGTGCATTCAGCCGATTGAGAGCCTATAACCGGCCACTAACTCAGAAACTCGGCGTCTACGACATCTCTTGGGCGAGTGACTTCATCGCTTCTGTATTACAATTCGCGGAGTAGTATTGTATAAAAATAAAATTACTGTCTACACTCACACCCCCCACGCTCGACCAATTCGTCGAATCCGTACTGGGTTCCACAGTCGGCACAGAACACTTGTACGTCGACGAGCACCTCGGGTGACCCCACCACGAAGTCGTCCTGATTCGCTACCGAGTCTAACGCGCTCTCTGTCACCGCAGCGAGGCGGCCACGGAGTCGTTGGACTCGCTCGGTTGGGTCGCTCCGCTTGCGCTCTTTCGAGGCACCACGGTACGACGTGAGGTAGGTGTGAATCGCCTGGTGTGAGACGAAGTCGCGCTGCAGTCCATCGACGTCGATGCCAGAACGTTCCAGTCGGCCACGTGCCCGAGCGCGCTCGCCACCGGTGGCGTCGTTGTCGGACAGCGCTTCGTAGAACGTCTGGATTTCGCCGTCGAGCAAGTCGAGACCAGCGTCCACTGCGGCCGCTTCGAGGAGTTCGTGGTTGAACACGTCCGCGAGCGTTCGCAAGCTATCTGCGTCTTCGTCGGCGGTCCACCGCTGTTCTAACTCCTCACCGAGTCCGTTCAACCCGTACGACTCGATGAGGCGTCCGACCTTCGAGTTCGTCGGATTCGGTCGGCTATCAGCCATATATGCAGACAGAAGTGAACGAGGGGCATAATGGTTTCCATTACATCGGTACGCATGTAATCAAATACGAACAATTATCTTCACACAATCGTTGGTACCCTCTATGACTGTTACTAGTCGCGCCACTACTGTCTCCGTCGAAGCGCGGAACATCGGTGGCATCGAGCACACGGAAGTCGAATTCGAACCCGGAATCACGATTCTCGTGGGCCGAAACGCGACCAACCGAACGTCGTTCCTGCAGGCGCTGATGACCGCGCTCGGGAGCAACCGAGCGTCGTTGAAAGCCGACGCCGACGAGGGTGAAGTGAGCCTCACGATGGGTGACGAGACGTTCACCCGCGTCCTTCGTCGGAAGGGTTCGAACACCGTCGCCGACGGCGACCCGTACCTCTCCGACCCGGAACTCGCAGACCTCTTTGCGTTCTTGCTGGAGTCGAATGAGGCGCGGCGGGCGGTAGAACGGGGCGACGACTTGCGCGAAATCATCATGCGACCCGTCGATACGACGGCCATCGAAGCACAGATTACGCAGTTGGAGGCCGAGCGCCGACAGATTTCGAACCAACTCGGCGAGGAGGACGAACTCGAACGGACGATTGGAAACCTCGAACGACGCGAGGCGGAACTCGAGAGCAAAATCGAAGACGCCCGCGAGCGCCTCGAAGAGGTAGAAGCCGAAATCGAGTCGACCGACCGGACCGACGACGGGGAAAACGAAGCACTCGACAGACTCAACGAACTTCGGTCGACCCTCGAAAACGTCCGATTCCGCCTCGAAACCGAGCGCCAGAGCCTCGAAGCACTTCGCGACGACGAAGCGGACATCCGCGAGTCTCTCGCCGAACTGCCGGACGAAACCGCCGACTCACCGTCGGAACTCGAGTCCAAACTCGCAGACCGGCGCGAGCGTGTGCGAGAACTCGAATCGCAGATGAACGAGATTCAGAACATCGTCCGCGTCAACGAGTCGATGCTCACCGGCGAGAACAGAGAGGTGACCGACGCCCTCCGCGGCGAACAAGAGGGTGGCAGCGTCACCGACCAACTGCTCGGCGACGACGACGTCGTCTGTTGGACGTGCGGGTCGGAAGTCTCGTCGGAGACTATCGAAGCAACCGTCGAACATCTCGAAGAGTACCGAGCGACACTCGCCGCCGAGCGCAGAGAGGCACGAGACGCCATCGACGAACTCTCGTCGCGACTCGACACCATCGAAGAGCGGAAGACGCGCCGCCGCGAACTCTCGTCCCGGTTAGAACAGACCGTGGCGGAACGAGAGGAGACGGTCGAACGAATCGAAGAACTCGAAACTCGACAGGAAGAGCTTCGAGAGGAGATTTCCACCGTCGAAGCCGAGGCAGAAGAAGTCGACGACGAGACGGACGAACTGGTCGAACTTCACTCGGAGGCCAACCGGGCGGAACTCGAACGAGAGCGTCTCGAAGACGAACGTGAACGCGTCCGCGAGCGTCTCGACGAAGCACGTGTCCGAAAGGACGAACTCGCCGAACACAAACAGCGGCGCGAGGAAATCGACGAGGAGATTCGGGAACTCCGCGGCCGTATCGACCGAATCGAGGCCGACGCCGTCGAGGCGTTCAACGACCACATGGAACGCGTCCTCGACATCCTCCAGTACGAAAACATCGAACGCGTCTGGATAGAGCGTCTCCACCGTAAAACGGGCGGACGCGGCAACTCTAACGACCAAAGCGAGTTCAACCTGCACATCGTCAGACAGACCGAAACCGGGTCCGTCTACGAGGACACCGTCGACCACCTCTCGGAGAGTGAACGAGAGGTCATCGGACTGGTGTTCGGCCTCGCGGGCTATCTCGTCCACGACGTCGCCGAGCAACTGCCGTTCATGCTCCTGGACTCGTTGGAGGCTATCGATTCGGAGCGTATCGCCGCACTCGTCGAGTACGTCCACGAACACGCAGAGTACGTCGTCGTCGCACTCCTCCCCGAGGACGCGTCTGCGCTCGGCGACGAACACGCCAGAATCACCGAGATTTAACTCACCCCCTGCCGTTCGGATTTCGTCTCTCTTTCGTTCATATATCGAGAATATCACACCGTGTTCTGCCCATCCCGGGCAAGATGGGCGTAAATTCTCCACTTCTACAGATTCAGACTCGGCGGACGGCTGGTTGTCCGGAGACGTTCAGATTACCCCCACAGTATCGAGGGCTGAGTGGGTGTCTCTCGGTGTCGTTCCAGTACAGAAAACCCGTCCAATTCGGGTGAGAAACCATCCGATACGGCTGTCTCTCAGTGATTGCGGGTTCGAACAGAAACCGTCTGAGTGGTTCGCAGATTGTGAACTGACACCAATCGCATCGTCGGAAACCAATTACACACGTACCTGTGTAATGGTGCCGCAGTTAGCTGAACGTCGGGAACTCGTCGTCGGACTCTTCCATGTTGACGTTCACCTCGATGACGTTCGCCGTGTTGACGACGCTCTCGATGAGTTCCTGGTGGTATTCGGGTTGTTTCATGCGGCGGACGGGCCCCGAGACACTAATCGACCCGAGGACACGGCCGTGGCGGTTCGTCACCGGAGCGCCGATGGCTTGCAGTCCTTTGATTTCCTCTTCGTCGTTGAGTGAGTAACCGCGCTCTCGGACCGTCTCCAGTTCGTCGAGGAGTTCCTCTCTGTCGGTAATCGTCGCTTCCGTCTTCGCCGGCAGACCGTACCGGTCGACGATCCAATCGACGCGTTCACGAGGGAGATGTGCCAGAATCGCCTTCCCCGTCGCAGAGAAGTGGAGGTAGTCTGCTCGCTGGAGTTTGTTCACCTGGTAGTCGCTCCCCACCGCCGTCTCTCCACTCACCTTGTAGAGGTTCACGCCGAGTCCGTGCTGTTCGGTCGCCAGATGGGCGTACTCTCCTGTCTTTTCGGCCAACTCCTCTATCTCTGGCTTCCCGATGCGGTAGAGGATATTCTGGTAGCGGACGTACTCACCGACGAGGAGGAACTGCAGCGAGAGTCGGTACGTGTCGCCTTCTTTCACGACGTACTTCTCTTCGCGCAGTGTGCTCAGGTAGTTGTAGACGACGCTCTTCGAGAGGTCCAGATAATCTGCCAACTCTGTCACTCTCGCGCCGTCTAACTCTTCGAGTGCTCGAACTACGTCGAACGCACGAGACACCGTCTTCAGGGTCCGCGGCGAACCGCCCGTGTGTTCGTCTGTCATGGTCGTAATCGACGCTCCGCTCCTATATGTGTTTGTATTTCACAAACTTTCACAATCGCTAATCTCGGGTTACTTCGGCCAAGTCGGTGCTTTGTGGGAGAACTGTCTAAGTAACGCTTTCAAATAGCAGCGGAAGGTGGTCCCAGACGACCGTATATCGACATCTAGCTACGCTGTTCTCATATACCAAACGCTCGCCGAACCGTTCGACACGGACACTGGGGGGTGGAGCGAAACCACTCCAAATCCCACGGAATGCCGACGGAACCACTGTGAAGACGGTTTTGTGACCTCGATGTCTGTCGACAATCGGAACCGATTGCGCTGGAAAATCAGTGCGGAGTCGTCAGCAGCGTGTCGTGTCTGTCTTCGGCGGCCAGTCTTCGGCGTGCGATGGCGTTATTCGGTGGCCAGTCGGGCGAGAGCGCCGGCGAGAACTCGCGTCGCGTCGGCACAGTCGTCCCAGTCGGTCCACTCGAGCGGATTGTGGGAGATACCGTCCCGTGACGGGGCAAAGAGGAGTGCGGCGTCTGTGACGTCTGCGACGTGCATCGTGTCGTGACCGGCACCCGAGTGCATGTCGAGGGTGTCCAGATTCGCCGCCGACCCGGCGTCGTGGAGTGCCGTGCGACACCGCTCGCTCATCTCCACCGGGTGGCGGTCCCACGGGTGTTCGAGCGTCGTCTCGACGGGTCGTTCGTCTTCGAGACGAGCGAGACTCTGGCGGGCCGCGTCGATGATGTACTCGATGGACCCGTAGTCGACGTCCCGTACGTCGACGGTCAGCGTGGCCTTCCCGGCGATGACGTTCGGTGCGTTCGGCGACACGTCGAGTTTGCCGACCGTTCCGACTGCCGTCTCCGAGGTTTGGTTGCGCTCGTTCGTCGCTCGCTCGACGTCGAGGACGAACTCGCTGGCGGCCGCCAGCGCGTCGGACCGGTCGTCCATGAGCGTCGACCCGGCGTGGTCGGCCTCCCCGGTTATCTCGACGGCACACCGCGAGAGACCGACGATACTCGTGACGACACCGGCAGGGACGCTCGCGTCTTCGAGTCGCTCTGACTGCTCGATGTGGAGTTCTATCCACGCATCCCACGCCGACGCGTCGATTCGACCTTCGCCGCGAAAGCCGATGTCCGCGAGTGCGTCACCCAATGGAATCCCGTCGGCGTCTTCGATAGCGAGTGCCTCTGCACTACTCATCTCGCCTGTCGCGACGGCCGACCCGACGAGGCCCCCGCCGAATCGCTGGCCTTCCTCTTCGGTGAAGTTGACGACTTCGACGGGACGAACGGGTTCGACGCCGGCGTCTTGCATCGCTCGGATGCTCTCTAACCCTGCGTACACGCCGAGTGGACCGTCGAAGATACCGCCCTCTGGGACGGAGTCGAGGTGGCTTCCGGTGGCGACCGGTGCCGCGTCGGGGTCCGCACTCTCGGGTACCCACCGACCGACGATGTTTCCGACTTCGTCGATGTGGATACTGAGGCCTGCGTCTCGTAGACGCTCACAGAAGAACTCCCGTGCTCGCCGGTCTGGTTCGCTCCCTGTCAGGACCGTCCGCCCACGACCCTCGTCCGTGGGGACGGCACCGAACTCCGCGTTCGACTCGATGTCACTGCGGAGTCGCTGCTGATTGACTCGCATGGTTCCGGGATTCGTGATTGACCCTATTTACGTGTTTGGAAAATGGATAGATAATTGACACCAGTGGCCGTCTCTATTCCACGAGAGTTCGGTAGGGTTGTCGCCGACGAGTCGGTTACTCACTCCGGTAAGTGGTGTGTGACGGCGGGAGTATTTAAACCACCAAAATTTTTATATCACATTAGCGGATTTGGGGCTCTATATGCAAGAGAATAGCAAGGGGTCCGACTCTCCCGATAGTGACGGCACTGGTTCACTCCGTGGACGGTTCGACCGGCGGACGTTCCTCGGCGCGGCGGCGACGACTGGTGCTGCAGCACTCGCAGGTTGTACGGGCGGCGGTGACGACGGCGGCGACTCCGGCGGCGACTCGGGTAACGGCGGTGGCGGCGACTCCGGTGGCGACTCCGGCGGTGACGACACCGACACCACCGAATCGAGCGGTGGCAAGCAAGGTGGCACGCTCCAGTGGGGCGGCGCAGTTCCGGTGCAGGGTCTCGACCCACACATCGATACCTCCGCAGCGTCGAAGCGCGTCTTAGAGAACATCTACGAGGAAGTCGTCGCGCTGCAGGACGACTACTCTATCAAGCCACACCTCGCGAAGTCCTTCGAGCAGTCCGACGACAACACGCTCCTGACGTTCGAACTCCGTGAGGGCGTGATGTTCCACAACGGCAAGGAGATGACCGCAGAAGACGTGCTCGCGAGTTACGAGCGCGTCCAGAACGGCGACTACCTCGCCACTGGGTTCTTCGAGTTCGTCGACGAACTCCGCGCTCCCGACGACTACACCTTCGAGATTCAACTCACCGAACCGTTCGCCCCCTTCCTCGCGAAGATGGCGACGGCCGAACTCTCGGTCATGCCGGCCGAGAACGCCGCGAAGGACATGGTCGAGACGCCTATCGGGACTGGCCCGTACAAGTTCGAGAGCCGTGAAATCGAGACGTCGTTCACGATGGTCCGCAACGAGGACTACTGGGGCGCCTCTGAGGAAGACGGTCCGTTCATCGACGAAATCGTCAAGAGCGAGATTCCGGACCCGAGCGTCCGTCTCCAGTCGTTCCTCGCCGGCGAGTACGACTTCATCAACGGCATCGCGCCGAAAGACGTCTCCCGCGTCGAACAGGCACCGGACGTGCGCTTCGAGAAGCAGTTCCCCAAGTCGCTCGTCTACCTCGGCATGAACTGCGACGTGGCGCCGTTCGACAACAAGGACGCCCGCCTCGCACTGGACTACGCCATCGACAAGGAGAAGGTCGCAGAAGCGGCCCTCTACGGCACCGGCCAAACCACCGCCTCCCCCGCCGCACCCGGGAGTCCGTGGGTCAACCCGGACGTCGAACCGCGCCCACGTGACCTCGAAAAGGCGCAGGAACACCTCGACGCCGCCGGCATGTCCGACGGCTACACGGCGACGTTCAAGATTCCGCAGTCCTACCCGACGCAGGTGCAGGCCGCAGAGGTCATCGCCGCCGACGCCGCCGAAGTCGGCATCAACCTCGAAATCCAGCAGATTACGTGGAGTACGTGGCTCTCGGACGTCTACTCGAAGCGTGACTTCCAGGCGACCACGAGTTCCTACCTCGCACTGTGGTACCCCGACGTGTCGTTCTACAAGTTCCTGCACCCGGACGGTGCGTTCTTCTTCACCAACTGGACGAACGACGAGTACAACTCCCTCGTCGAGGAAGCGCGCACCATCTACGACGAAGACGAGCGCGCGGACCTCTACCACCAGGCGACGCAGATTCTCCACGACGAACGCGCCGGCCACATGTTCCTGTGGTGGCAACCGAGCCTCTACGGTGCGGCCTCGCAGTACAAGGGTGACATCGGTGCACCCGACGGGTCGACGCTGCAGTTCACCGACAACTGGCTCGACCGCTAATCCCGATTCCATACACCATCTCACACAATGTCGATGTACAACTACGTCGTTCGGCGCGTCGGCTTCATGGCGGTGACGCTGTTCTTCGTCACGCTCATCGCCTTCGCCGTCACCAACATCCTTCCCGGTGACGTGGCCCTGCTCATCTTGGGCCCGAACGCGACCGAACAGTCGCTCGAAGCGCTCCAGACCCAACTGGGACTCAACCGCCCGCTGTACGTACAGTACATCGACTGGGTGGTCGGGCTTCTCCAAGGGGACATGGGCGAGTCACTTCGGTTCGGCGAACCCGTGGCGCAACTCATCGCCGAGCGTCTGCCACGCTCGCTGATGCTCGCGTTCGCCGCGACGTTCGTCGCCGTCGTGCTGTCGATTCCCCTCGGCATCTACGCTGCTATCAACCAGAACGAGGCGCCCGACGTGACGGCGTCGATGTTCGCGTTCGTCGGCATCTCGATGCCCATCTTCCTGTGGGGGCTGGTGTTCATCCTCGTCTTCGCCGTCTGGCTCAACCTCTTTCCGACCGGTGGGTACGTCTCACCGAGTGAGGACCTCGTCGAGTCGTTCACCCGACTCGTCTTGCCTGCCGGGGCGATGGGTTTCGCACTCACCGCCTACATCATGCGGATGACTCGGTCGTCCATGCTGGAAGTGTTGAGCGAGGAGTACATCAACCTCGCACGTGCCAAGGGCATGAGCCAACGCGTCATCGTCCTCCGGCACGCGCTCAAGAACGCAATCATCCCCGTCATCACGGTCATCGCGTTCCAGTTCAGTTACGCGTTCGGCGGGGTCGTCGTGTTAGAAGAGGTGTTCTTCTGGCCCGGCATCGGCCGGTTGACGCTGACCGCAATCCAGAGCCGCGACATCCCCCTCATCCAGGGGTGTATCGTCGTGGTCGCACTCATCTACATGTTCTCGAACTTCGCCGCAGACCTGCTGTACGCGTACTTCGACCCGCGTATCCGCTACGGAGGTGACGACTGATGGCGACCGAACAGGAGACCGAAGAGCGGCAACCGCTCATCTCCCAGTCGCAGCGCGAACGCATCGCCCGGTTCGTCCGGAAGTTCCGGAACAACACGAAGGCGATGCTCGGCTTTACCATCGTGGTACTGCTGGTGTTGGTCGCTATCTTCGCACCGCTCATCGCACCGTACCCAATCGACCAGACGAACATCGAAGACCGTTCGCAGGCCCCCTCGGTCGAACATCCCTTCGGGACCGACGACCTGGGCCGTGACATCTTCAGTCGCGTCGTGATGGGCAGTCGCATCTCGTTACGTGTCGGGTTCGGCGCTATCGGCGTCGCACTCGGCGTCGGGTCCGTCATCGGCGTCGTCGCCGGATACACCGGTGGCCTCACCGACGAGATACTCATGCGGGTGATGGACGCCGCGATGGCGTTCCCGCCGGTGCTCCTCGCACTGACGCTCCTCGTCGTCCTCGGGCCGGAGTTGACGAACGTCATCATCGCGTTGGCGTTCGTCTACACGCCGTACATCGCCCGCGTCTCGCGGAGTGCGGCGCTGGCCGAGCGCAACGAAGCGTACGTCGAATCGGCCATCGCTCGCGGGGAGAGCGAACCGCGCATCATCTTCAGCGAAGTCTTCCCGAACTGTACTGCGCCCATGTTGGTCCAGGGGTCGTTGAACGTCTCCTTTGCCATCCTCGCGGAGGCGAGTCTCTCGTTCCTCGGCCTCGGCGCGCAACCGCCGAAACCGTCGTGGGGGCTGATGATCAACACCGGTCGCGGATTCATGGAGACGGCCCCGTGGATGCTCATCTTCCCCGCACTGGCTATCGGTATCGCCGTCGTCGGGTTCAACATGCTGGGTGACGGCCTCCGTGACGTCCTCGACCCGAAGGTGGAGGCGATAGAATGAGCGTGAACACCACAGTGACCGACGCTGAACAGGACGACGGCCCCCTCCTCGACGTCCGGGGTCTCAGAACCGAGTTCCGCACCGACGACGGGCCAATCGTCGCCTCCAACGAGGTGTCGTTCTCGCTGGACCGCGGCGAGACGATGGGTCTCGTCGGGGAGTCTGGCGCGGGGAAGTCCGTCACGGCGCGGTCCATCATGCGTCTCATCGACTCGCCGGGCGAGATAACTGGGGGACAGGTCGTCTTCGACGGCGAAGACCTGCTCCAGAAGACGGACGCAGAGATGCGTGACATCCGTGGCAACCGCATCGCGATGATTCCGCAGGACCCGATGTCGTCGCTCAACCCGGTGATGACCGTCGGCCAGCAAATCACCGAGACGATTCGCCGTCACCAGGACGTCTCGAAGAGCGAAGCGCGCGAACTCGCCATCGAGTCGATGGCCGAAGTCGGCATCCCCGACGCGGCAGAACGCATCGACGACTACCCACACGAGTTCTCCGGCGGGATGCGCCAGCGCGTCCTCGTCGCTATCGGCTTTTCGTGTGAACCGGACCTCATCGTCGCCGACGAACCGACGACGGCACTCGACGTGACGACGCAGGCGAAGATTCTCGACCTGCTCAACGAGATGCAAGAGCGCGAAGGGACTGCCGTCCTGATGATTACGCACAACCTCGGCGTCGTCGCCCAGACGTGTGACCACGTCGGCGTGATGTACGCCGGGAACCTCGTCGAGACGGCCGAACTCGGAGACCTGTTCGACCGTCCGCGACACCCATACACGCGTGCCCTCATCGACTCGATTCCGGAAGTCGACACCGACTACGACGAACTGCCGACGCTCGACGGCGCGATGCCGGACCTCGGAAACCTCCCGAGTGGGTGTAACTTCGCACCCCGGTGTCCGAACGCGACGGAGGCGTGTCGGAGCGGTGGCGACCCGACGCTCGACAGCGTCGGTGATTCCACGTCGCGCGCGGCGTGTATCCACGCCGACGACCTGGACCTCTCGGAGAGCACGGTTCCCGACGTCGGAGTCGGGCGCTCCGATATCGACCGCAGCGGCGACCCGCTGTTCGAGGTTCGCAACCTGAAGAAGCACTTCAGCGCGGGCGAGGGCGTCTTCGGTAACGTCCACCTCTCGTTCGACGGCGGTGGCCTACCGAGCATCGAACGCCGATACGTCAAGGCCGTCGACGACGTGAGTTTCGACGTCTACCCCGGCGAAACCGTCGGTTTGGTCGGCGAATCCGGGTGTGGGAAGTCCACCGTCGCGCGGACCGCACTCCGACTCCTCGAACCGACCGAAGGCGAGGTGTACTTCGAGGGGCAACCGCTCCACGAACTCGGTTCCGGTGAGGTCCGGAGTCTGCGCCGCGAGATGCAGATGATATTCCAGGACCCGCAGAGTTCGCTCAACCCCCGGAAGACCGTCGGGCAAATCGTCGGCCGTGCGATGGAGAAACACGACATCGCGTCGGGGGAAGAGAAGCGCGAGCGTGTCGGCGACTTGCTCGAACGCGTCGGCCTCTCACGGCAGGCGGCGAGTAAGTACCCTCACGAGTTCTCCGGCGGCCAACAACAGCGTGTCGCCATCGCGCACGCCCTCGCCGTCGAACCGAAACTCATCGTCTGTGACGAACCCGTCTCGGCGCTCGACGTGAGTGTGCAGGCGCAGATTCTCAACCTGCTCAACGAGATTCAGGCCGACGAGAACATCTCGTACCTGTTCATCTCGCACAACATCGGCGTCGTCCGGCACATCTGTGACCGCGTCGCCGTGATGTACCTCGGGAAGATCGCGGAGTTCGGGAACATCGACGACGTGTTCTCGCCGCCGTTCCACCCCTACACCGAGAGTCTCCTCTCGGCGGTTCCGCACGCGAATCCGAACCGACAGACCGACCGTATCCTCCTCGAAGGGAGCGTCCCGAGTCCCATCAACCCGCCCTCGGGATGTCCGTTCCAGACTCGCTGTCCCAAGAAGATAGGCGACGTCTGTGAGACGGAGTTCCCGGAACTCGAAGCGATGGACGAGACTGGACATTACATCTCGTGTCACCTGTCGGACGAAGAGATGAGCGAACGCGAGTCGTTCATCACGCCGTCGAAGCGGACAGAGACCAGCACGGCAGATTCAGACTGAGGCACGAACGCCTTCAGAGGCACCCCACGAACCCCTTTTTTCGGTGGGAACGCCCCGTTTCAGTACTTGACGCCGAAGTTCAGAATCTCGTCGGGATATTCGGAAAACAGGTCGTCCGTCTCCGACCGAATCTGGTCTTTCGCCCGCCGAGCCTCGGTCAGTAACGCTCGCAGGTCGGACACTGGGTCGGCAGACAGGTCGACGCGAAGGTTGTGGTAGAACTCCGGGTCGGGTGCGTGGACGAGAATCGCCGCGCTCATCTCACCTCTGTCGTCGCCCCCGGCGGACTCGCCCGCTTCGAGCGCCGAGACGAGTCGCTCGGCCATGTCGCCGTCGGTGGATTCGTAGGCTTCGGCCGTGGCGTCGACGACGTCGCTCCCGGCGAGCATGTTCCCTCCAACGGTGTAGTCGTCGCCGACGCGGTGGCCGGCCCACGCGACACACTCGTCGCCGGTGAAGGTGAACTCGCTGTCGCGTCCGACACCGTGGACCTGTCGATAGTCAGCGTTCTCGTCGGCCGACAGTCGCTCGTCGAGTACGTCGTCGAGACGCTCACCCTCGTCGGTACGTGCGACGGCGTCCCTGCCGTGATTCGTGTTGGTGTACGACTGCGTGACGACTGCTGCGGTGGCGCTGACGTACGGACACGTCGCGCCGACGGCGACGGTTCCCGTCGTCACCGCCGCACCGAAGGTGCTCGTATCCGGGTCGCGGGCCGCTATGGAGAAGGTTCCGGGTGCGTGTCGCATGGCTCTGTTACTCACGCACACCGTCGCAACGACCCGATAAATAGACCACCCACTCGATTCCCTTTCGTCACGAATGTATCGTCGGATTGACTGTATTGGGGGCAGAAAACTGGCTGTTTGTTGTATTTTGGTTACTGGTGAACCTGTAACTTAATTGAATATAAAACCGACAGCAACCGTCGATGGACGTTGGACTGTAATGCCGGAGAGGCCCTCGATTTTGGACTTTCGAAATTTGAGAAATACGTACTACTTCTCGCGGTGTCGAACATTCCATTGCCGGTCATTCTTCTTCCGCCGGCCGTCTACACGTGAGGGCCGCCCCACAGCACGACGACCGGTAGGCAGACGACTGCCGGACGAGTTTGCACGTGCGGTATCGGTAGGCTACGTCGTCACCGCAGTCGGTACAGGAGAGGACGTACTTCGGGTCGGTGAACCGACGGACGTGGACGGGTGCGTCGACCGAGTTGGCTCGTCGTCTGAACGCGGGGCCGTGGTCGGTGGTCCCGAACGTCTGGAACTGTTCGACGTGGACGAGTTCGTGTCGGAGCGTCTCGGTCCACTCGTCTCGGCCGAACTTGTCGAACGCCCGCCACGAGAGTGACATCGTACAGGACGGGACGCCGTCTGTCGCCACCCCGTTCGACGGCCGTTCGGACCAGTCTCTGGGTTCGCCGACGGAGGCGTCCTCTAGTTGTGGTGTCTTCACTGCGGCCGCTCGCCGTTTCGAACGGGTGGAAACCTCCCACTCGACTCGCGCCAACTCCACGTCGAACCCGTACTCGGAGACGGCGCGAGCGCAATACGCACGTGACCAGCGTATCAACTCGCCGTGCGTCTCGATGGCGTCGTACTCCGGACCGCTGTTGTCCTCGCGTGCCACGGTTCGACCTGTGGTTCGGAAGAGAGGGTCATGGATGTTTTGTTCACGACGACCGATAGACTCTCGTTGCGAATCTGCGACGCGTTCGGCGTGTTCGTCTCGGTGTCCGTGACTGCTGCCGACGTGACGCGATACACGACGACACCGTCGTTGTGATAGAGTTGTACGTATCCCGGACTCTCTTCGAGCGACGCGTGGAGTCGTGCGATTCCGTCTTCTTCGATTCCCCGGACGGTGTACGCTCCGCGCGGGACGTACAGGTAGTCGGGTTCGGCCCCGACAGACGCCATCGAACGCGAGACACAACTGGCGTTCTCACAGGTACTCGAGTTCTTGAACGCCGACAACTGGTCGTAGTACTGTTCCGGACTCTCCCATTCGGCACCCCACGGGCCGACGAGGATAGAACGGTCGGTGTAGTACGGGAACCACTCTGCCGCGTCCGAGAGCACGACGAACGTCGCGTTGGGGGCGGTGTTCGCTTCGGCCCACTGCATGGCTTCTCTGTCGTCGTCGTCCATGAACGGTGGCAGACTCGGACTGCCGTGGTGTGCCGACCCGAGCGCGCTCCCCGCGTAGAACCCGCCGATGGCCGTCACGAGGACGATGACGACAGTCGCGACGACAGCCATCGACTGCCGGGTGTCGAGTGTCCCGCGAAGTTCCTCGGACACCCGTGGGACGACGACGCCGAACAACACTGTCGAAATCATCATGGCGCCGGGGACGAACTGGAACCGTTCTTTGCCGAGCGTGTACGCGAGGACGACCAGCCACATCGGGAGGACGTACTGTTTCCGCGCGACGAGGACGGCGGCAGCGGCGAAACTCGCGACGAAGAATATCGTGACGATAGTCGGGTCGAACGGGTAGACGAACTGGTCGAGGAGACGGCCGACGCCACCTGCGATACCGCTGTGACTCCCCGCGGCGCTGGTGAAAACGCTCCACCCGTGGCGTGAGGCGACTTCCCACCACCACGGTGCCGACATGACGACACCTCCGACGGCGACGAGGGCGCCACCGAGCAGGCCCCGAACCGACCGGTCGAACGCCGCGAACAACACCAGCCAACTGACGCCGAAGAAGACGGTGTACACCGGGTGCGAGAGGATGGTGAGCGCGAAACAGACCGCGCCGAAACTGGTCCACCGCCACGCCTCGTCTACGAATATTCGCGTTCCCGCGTAGATGCCACAGAGCGCGAGCAGGAACGCCGACGCGCGGACGATGCCACCCGCCGAGAGGTGCCACTGGAGGACCGGCGGCGTGACGGCGAAGATGATGGTTGCGACTCCTGCCTGTCGCCGCGTCGGGAGGAGGCGTTCGGCGATTCCGTAGTAGGGAACGAGGTAGAGCACGGTGACGAGCGCCGGCAGGTACCGACTGACGGTCATCCCCGAGATGCCGATGTCGGTGAGGACTGCGACGACGAAGAACTGAAGCGGGGGATACGCGAGGGGAATCCCGTCCGTGTAGTAAGGGACCGTTGCCGGGAGGGTGTACTCGTGGGCCCGAATCTGCGACGCGACTTCGAGGTAGAGGCCGGCGCCGTATGCGGGGTACTGGTGCGTCAGCAGGTAGATGGTGGAGACGACGACGCCGGCGACGAGTGCGAACCCGAACCAGACGTGGCTGTCGCGGCCCAGGTCGGACACGCCACTGGGTGCGCTTGCTGGGCGGCCGGATTCGACCGGGTCGAGTCCGGTGCGACTGGGTTCGGGACTCTTCACCCAGGCGGAGGTGCCGACTGCCTCGTCTCGCCCCGGTGTCTCCCCGGCGTTCGTGTCGGCCGGGTTCTCTCTCATGGTCGTCTCCGAATCGAAACGGGGTTGCTCACAGTGACGCTGTACGGAAGCCATCGAAGTTCGAGTGCGCCCCACACGAGTGCCACGAGGGAACCGAGACACGCCACGGCGAGCGTGGGGACACTCATCCACTGCGGGAGGACGTAGTAGACGGCGTTGACCATCGGACCGGGCAGTATCGCTGACGCCGACCCGTCGTCAGCACTGCCTCCCGTACTCGCGGTTCGGTTTTCGAGTGAGAGTTCGTGTGCGGGTTGTCCACCGTGACTCTCGTCGCCGGTCCCCAGTCGTTCTGCTTCGTACGGGAACGCGATGGGGACGCTCCAGACGACGTCACCCGTCTCGTCGAGTTCGAAGACTCGGTTGCCGTTCGAGTCGGTGACGAGTGTGTGCCCGTTCGGAAGACGGTCCGCATCACGGGGCCACTGGAGTTGGTCGTCCTGCCAGACCCACGACCGAGTCCACGTCCCACCACTTCGGCGATACTCGACGAGTCGGTTGTTCTCGGAGTCCGCCACGAGGACGGCGTCGTCGCCCCCGGCGTTTTCGATGTAATCGGGGTTGTGCTGCTCGTAGATAATCTCGTGTGACCCGTTTCCGAGCGTTCTCTCGGCGACGAGGCCACTCTCTCTGTCGAGGTAGACGACTCGGTCGTGATTCCGGAGACTGACCTGAACGAGACCGTTCGAGAGGAGTTCCACGTCGTTGAGGTGGGTCCAGTCGCCGGGGTAGGGCCCACCCGTCGTCGCCGGGTCGAACGCAGATTGCGCGTCCCACGACCACGTGACGAGTTCTGTGGTCGTATTCACCACGAACACTCGGTCGGCGGCGATGTCGGCGACGACGTACGAATCGTTGGTCACTCTATCGGCGTCGTGCCACCGCGTCGAATGTTTTCCCGGCGTCACGCGACTGTAGACGGGTTCGACGGTTCCCGTCGTCAGGTTCACACGCTCGATACCGTTTTCGGTACAGACGGACTCGCCACCACACGCCTCGGGCGTGAGGTGGTCGGCATAGAGATACTCGACAGTCGCGTCAGTCCCCTCCACGGGGTCTACGTCCCAGTATCGAGTGTGCGAGTCGTCGTAGTAGACGACGCTCCCACTCGCGTCGAACGCGACGATCTCGGCGTTCGCCCGCGGGCCATCGGCCGCTTTTCCTAACCACGTATTCGAATCGGTTGCGACGACTGTCGTCCCGTTTGCCGCGGGGACACGGCCATCGCCGTCGGCAGCGTCGGTGACAGTGGGCGTCGAACGAGTGGCGTACGCACCACCCACGAGGCCCGCGCAGACGAGCAGGACGACTGCCGCTGTGACTCGAACGTGCCTTCGCTCGACCATCTCGTCCCCACTCGGTCGGCTTTGGGTCTAACTACCCGGACGCTAAATATCCACGGCGACCGGCGGCTAAACTGAACCCGAACGGGAGCCCACCTTAACAACGGAATAATTAGGGTCTTAGACCCGCTGTGGTTCTGTACGATGCAACCTCGGGGTGGGCGGATCGGGGGGATTCTCGCCGTCGTTATCGTCGTCTTCGTGTTGGTCGCGGGCGCCCAGTCGACCGGTCTCGTCGGTGTCCCGAACGACTTGTTAGACGGGGACGTGGCCGAACCCGACGGAGTGGAGGAAGCCAGACACGTCGAACTCATCCCCGTCGGTGACGGCCAAGACCGATTGTGGCCGTTCACCAGCAGGGCACGGTCGTTCGACACGTTGACGCTTCCGATAAACGTCGTCGTCGAAGGGAATCCTGCGCGAGTCCGGTCGCTGCTCCTCTATTCGCACGACGCGAAGTGGGACCAGACGAACGAGTCGTGGGAATCTGCGGCGGGCGAACAGGTCCCAGAAAGCCGTGTGGGAACGCCATGGGGGTCGGCGACGGGGGCCGACCGATACACGTACGTCGACGTCGGTGAGTCCAACGGAATCTGGATAGACGAATCGATGCAACTTCACGACGGGACTTACTTCGGCAGTCGGATTCACCTCAGATTGTACGGCGGCGGCAGACCCGGTGACTCGTGGACGGCGATTCAGGCCCACCGCGACTACTGGGACTGGTTCCGTCTCAGACACACCGTGACGAGTCTCTCCGGACCGCAGCACGCCGTCGAACGCGACCTGTTGGGGCAACCGACCGTCGTCGAGGTCAGACGCGAACGGTTCGCCAACGGCGGCATCATCGACTCCGACGGATGGGTGTCTGTCGTCCAACTCGCCCCTCGACAACTCGTGTCTGATACACTGCCCGAAACCCAACAGCGCGAGGCCACGACGTCTACGGCGAACGTCGGACCGGACGGTCCCGAACCGCTCCTTGGACCGTCAGAGGGCGAGACTGACGCTCTCTCACCACTCTTCTTCGTCGTCGCCGGTGTCGGGGGCGGCGTTGCGGCGGTGGTCAGTCGGGAGACTGTGGGTGCCGCTATCGAACGCTTGCGGTGGTCCAGACTGGCAGACCCGAGATACCAGCGGACGCTCGTCCTCCTCGTCGTGCTCGTCGCGATTCCGGTTTTCGTCCGGTCGGCGAGCCTCTTTCTCGAAGGCCACATCCCGAACCACCCGAAGGTCATCGCGGGAGTTCTCTACCCGTTCTTCGCGCTCGCGCCCCCGTACGTCGCGCTCCGAATCCCCCGGGACCTCTCTGCGGAACTGTGGTTCGCCGTCTCGTTCGTCGGGTACGGAATCGGTCTGGTCGTCGACTTTGCGCTCATCGACATCGGTGTCGTCCCCATCGATATCGTTCTCCACAGATTCCTCGTGCTCGTCTCGCTCGGCTGGCTTTCCGTCGTCGGAATGCGTCGGTCCTCCGACCGAAGAACCCGATGGATTACGCTTCCAGCGGCAGTAAGCCTGTGGGTTGGCCTCCTTCTGTGGCCGCTCTTTCTCGGTATCTGACCGGATTAGGGCCCGTGTAATAACGTCTATCGTACGTTGAGAGAGAGCTAGACACCTCGCCCTCCACTCGACGATGTCATCTCCACGACTCCATAGACGGTCGCTTCTGGCGCTCGCCACGGCCGGCCTGACGAGCGGTTGTCTCAGGCAGTTCGAGTCGGCCGTCTCGCGCGACGAAACACGACAGCTCTCGCTGAAGATAAAGACGGTCCCTGCCGATGCGGACGCCGCAGTGACCAAACTCGCCCGGTATCTCTCGACGCGTCTCCAGCAGGTCGGTATCGGTGCGACTGTCGTTCCGATGAGTCGCGAGGAACTCCTTCGCTCGGTCCTTTTGAACCAGGACTTCGACATGTACGTCTACAGATACCCGCTCCGGCAGGACCCGGACTTCCTCTACTCACTCTTGCATTCTCGGTTCGCCCCAGATGCGGGGTGGCAAAACCCGTTCGGATACAGCGACCTGTCGGTCGACTCGCTTCTCGAACGACAACGAACGGAGGCTGGTCCGGTCCGGGCGGCGACCCTCGAAGATATCCAACGGAAACTCGTCGAAGCCCAACCGTTCACGCCGATTTGCGTCCCGAACACGTTCAGGGCAACGCGTCCAGAGCGAGTCGAGTGGCCGTCTGGAACACCCATTCACAGTGTTCCAGCCTATCTGGCGGCCCGACCTGCCGGAGACGAACCGGCGTCGGTGGACACTGTCGAATCGACGACGCCAGACGCCGGGCAGACGCGGACGACTGCGACGACTACGCCGCCGTCGAAGACGAAGCTCAGGATAACGACCACCGATGCGCGTCCGACAGAGAACCTGAACCCGTTGTCTGTTCCCTTTCGCTCCGATGGGACAATCATCAGACTCCTCTACGACTCCCTCGGGAGGTCGTTCGGCGGTCGGGTCCGTCCGTGGATGGCCGAGTCTTGGCGGTGGCGCGACGGCGATGCGTCGACGCTCGAAGTTCGGCTCCGTGACGACCTGACGTGGCACGACGGCCACGACCTGACTGCCGAAGACGTCGCGTTCACGTTCGAATTCCTCGCCGATACGTCGCTTGGGTCGTTCGACCAACCCGTTCCGTCGCCACGCTACCGTGGCCGTGCGTCGCTGGTCGACGGTGTCAGCGTTCGGTCGGACCGCGAACTGTCCATCCGGTTCGAAGACGTCGACGAACCAGTCGCTGCACGCGCGTTGACGGTTCCACTACTCCCGAAACACGTGTGGGAACCGCACGCCCGGCCGACGACCATGCCTGTACCGAACGCTGGGCCGGTCACCGAAGCGCTCGTCCGAGACAACCTCTCCCCGGTCGGGAGTGGCCCGCTCCGAGTCACGGGAACCGCTCTTCGGAAGTCGATTTCGATGGAACCGTTCGAGTCACACTTCCTCTCGGGTGAGTCCGTCGAGGAACCACTCGCGCGGTTCGAGGGGGGATTCTCGTTCGACTCACTCGAATTCAGGGTGGTCCCGTCAGATGGCGCTGCTGTCGAACTCCTCAAGAGTGGAACTGCCGATGCGACGGCGAACCCGTTGTCACCCGACGCAACGGACGTGGCTCGCTCAACGAGCACGCTCGACGTCGGTGCCCACCAGTCGCAGTGGTGCTATCACGTCGGCTACAACCTCCGCCGCGCCCCGTTTACGAACCCGCGGTTCAGACGGGCGATTGCGCGACTCGTCGACCGTCGGTTCCTAACCTCGTACCTCTTCGACGGCGACGCGACGGACGTCGTCTCCATACTCGGGACGACGGCGTTCGCCCCACAGGGCTACACGTGGGAACGGGCCGTCGGCGAACGCGGATTCGTCGGCACTCGCGGTACGGGCACCCTCGACATCGACAGCGCGCGTGCGCTGTTCGAGGACGCCGGGTACACGTATTCGCCCGAGTCGAATCTGCTGGTGGAAGAATGAACGTCTCGCCACTCGTCTCTGTGTTGGTCCAGGTGCTCGGCGGTGCGGCAGTCGGACTCGTCGTCGCCACCGTCGGCATCGTGGGTCCGTCACGGTTGCGGACGGGAGTCGGGACGCTCCGTGACCGTCTCCGCGAGGCGGCCCCGTATCTGGGCTTGCTCGGGTTGGTCCTCGTCGTGAACAAAGTCGCTCGTGACTTCGGGCCCGATGTATCGTGGGCACTCGGGTGGAACGTGACAGGTCTCATCTACGCCGTCGAAGGCGATTTCGTCCATCACGTCCAGTCGGTTCGAACCCCGACGCTCACCGCAGTCCTTTCGGCGGTGTACCTCTCGGGTTACGTCTTCTTGCTCACGTTTCCGTTCGTCGCCTACCTCTTTTCGGACGACAGGCGACCGCTCGAACTCACCGCCGTGGCGTACGCGGCGAACTACGCCATCGGACTGACGTGCTACATCCTGTTTGTCTCGTACGGGCCACGCAACCTCTTACCCGGACAGGTCGAATCACTGCTCTACAGCACGTACCCGCAGACGCAGATACTCACCGGCGAAGTGAACGTAAACACCAACGTCTTCCCGTCGCTCCACACCTCGTTGTCGGTGACGGCAGCCATCGTCGCTATCTCGACGTACCGGACGTATCCCGTCTGGGCGCTCGTCGCACCGCTCCTCGCGAGTACTGTCGCCTTCGCCACGATGTACCTCGGAATTCACTGGGCGGCCGACGTCGTATTCGGCGTCGTTCTCGGTGTCGTGAGCGTCGCCCTCGGAACGTGGGTCATCGAACGCCGAACCACGGACGCCTAGGCGAGTGTCTGTAGCCACTTCGTCCGCGAAGCGCCTCACGGTGACACTTAACACACCAGTCGGCGAACCGTGGAGACATGACACCCGAGAGTACAGACACACCAGCGTGGACGACTATCGAAACCAGCCGAGATGGGTACGTGGGCCGGATTACACTCGACCGGCCGGCGTCGTTGAACACGTTTAGTACTGACCTCGCGGCAGAACTCGACGACGCACTCACTTCGTTCGCCGAGATGGACGCTGTCAGAGCCATCGTCGTCGATGGGGCGGGGAAGGCGTTCTCTGCCGGCATCGACCTGACCGAACACGCCGACTTCGAGACCAAAGACGAGTACGAGGCTTGGGTCGCGGTGATGGAAGAACCGTTTCGGACGCTCACGAAGATGCGGACACCGGTCGTCGCTGCCGTCCACGGCCACGCCGCGGCGAACGGAATCGGCCTCCTCGCGGCCTGTGATTTGGCAGTCGTCGCTGAGGGGACTCGGATGGGAGCGACTGCGCCCAAAGTCGGCCTCTTCTGTATGGGCCCTGCGGTTCCGCTGTTGTCGTCTGTCACACGGAAGCGCTGTCTCGAACTGCTCCTGACCGGCGACTTGATCGATGCCGAGACTGCCGCCGAGTGGGGACTGGTCAACCGCGTCGTCCCCGACGGCGACCACGTCGCGGCCGCAGTCGAACTCGCGGAGACCATCGCGTCGAAGAGTCCCGTGGCCGTCCAGATGGGGAAAGAGGCGTTCTACGAGATGGCAGAACGCGACTACGACGACGCGTTGGACTATTCGAACGAACGGTTCGCCGAACTCTGTACGACGCGTGACGCTCACGAAGGGATTGGTGCGTTCCTCGACGGTGACCCCCTGGGTGCGGACGAGTGGCCAGGTGAGTGAGTCCCCTCACCGAATCTCGAGAGGAGTAACTCACTCAGCGTGCGAGTGTCCTTCCAGAAATCGTGGCACATCGACTGAATTCTGGATACTGTTACAACTCTATCTATATCGCTCACCTCGTTGTCCTACACAGACAACGATGTTTAGCAAAACATGGCGAATTTGAAGCTGATATTGGATAAAGTGTATGTCGCTATACAAAATAACTCGGTGAGCGGCGGATTTTCTGCGTCGGCGTCTGTGCCCGTGATTCTCTGCTCGTCGTGAGTCTCTGTTAGATGCGGGTGGTTCGAATATTCTATCCGGAGACGTTCTGTTTTGTGTTGAGATTAAACAGTGCCACGTGTTGACGTAGCAAGACTGCCGATTCAGTTCGATTCTCCTCGCTGGTCAGTCGTGACGTTCGAGTGTCAATTCTGTCGTAACCCGGATGATAAATTGAATATATCTTCGTTGCTATATTTGTGAGATAGTAATATAGAGTGTCAATGTATTACGAACGTCGCGACGTCCGGCCAGTCTCGAACGTCGTGCTGTGTGCCGATTGAACAGAGACTGTCTCGATAAATGTGAGTCTAAATGAGAAATTGCCTGTATAATTTGTTGTAACTAAGGTGTTAATTTTGTGCGTGCATTTAATGATTTGTTAGTTGTAAGATGTATATGATTTGGAGACGTTCACGAAATGCTGAATAAATTGCCACCGAAGTACTTATGTAATTATCTGGCTGTTAATCTGATTAATGGCTAGCAAGCAAGAGAACAAATCTGATACGAACGACGAGATCGATTGGGACATGGTCAGCTACGCAATCAGTTCCCAGTACCGTCTGACCGTCCTCGAGCGACTCGCTGATGGCCCCGCGACGCCGACTCGCATCGCGTCCGACACGGACCGCCACGTCGCGAACATCTCGCGTTCTATCCAGCGACTTCGGAAGCGCGGACAGGTCGAACTTCTCGTCCCCGAAGACCGAAAGAAGGGTCGCGTCTACGGACTCACCGAAGACGGTGAGCAGTCGTGGGAGGTTATCCAATCACAGGAACTCGTGTGACGACGCCGCCCGCCACCAACCCGATTCTTCGCCCTCCTGTCCGCTACAATTCCTAGCTTTATTGGACGGTTAACCGCCTCCTAAGTGCAAATATCCCCCGAATCAGCCACTCAACAACAAAGTGGTTACTATAGCATCATTACGCATGGTAGAATTACCGATAGTGAAAGACAACAGGGTCGTGCGAGCCCTCGGAGAGTCACAGGCCGACGTGTTGGCAGGCTTCGTGATTCTCGTCGGTGCTTCCATGTCGGTGCTGTACGTCGATTCCGTCGTTGTCCGTGCAGTGTTCGGCATTCCGCTTCTCGTCTTTCTCCCGGGTTACGCACTCCTCCTCGTCTTGTTCCCGTACAGTTCTGCTGAAACGAGAGTTTCGCGCCCCTCGCTGGCGACGTCTAATCGGAACCTTGCGGGCGTGACGTTCGTCGAGCGTATCGTGCTGTCGTTCGGTACCAGTCTCGCACTGGTCCCGCTGTTCGGCGTTCTCTACTTAAGCATAGTGCCAGACGGCGGTGCAGTCAGCGTCGTCACCCTCCTGGCAGTGGGTGTGGGCGTTGGCCTATTGCTCGGTGTGTACCGCCGTCTGCAACTCCCGAAACCTGAACGGTACAGCTTCCCCACGAAGGTGTGGCCTGCAACGGGTACGAACCGAGCCCTGAACGTCGCTCTCGCAGTAGTCGTCGTTCTCTCGGTGGTCGGACTCGGCGCAGCACTCGCCGTTCCGAACTACGGAGAGACCTATACGAACCTCTCGTTGGTGACTCAGCAGTCGAACGGTGAGTTCGTCGCCTCGGGGTACCCCGACACGCTGTCGGCAGGCAACTCCGAGATATACGCCACCGTGACCAACCACGAACGAGAGGTGACTCGATACACGCTCGTCGTCCAGTTACAGCGTGTCGAGACGTCGTCCGGTTCGGCCTCTGTCGTCGAATACGAGGAGTTGGCACGCGTCTCGTCGGAAGTCGCACCTGGGGAGACGTGGTCGACCAACCCCGAACTCAGCCCCGAGATGACTGGGTCCGACCTCCGACTCGTCTACCTCCTCTACGAGGGTGATGCACCCGACAACGCCGACACCGAGAGCGCTTACCAGTCGACGTTCGTCTGGGTCGACAACTGAGTTCGGCCGCGTACTCCCGCGTTCCTTTTTTTCTTCTCTCTGTTCGACGACTATCCCGAATCCGACGACGTTCCATCTGACGACGCTCCCATTCAGGGTGTCTTCCGCTCTGAGACTCCCGTCTCGAAAACACGTGGAAACCGACGAAGACAAAACAGAGAAATCACCGCACGAGAAGTCACCGCACGAAGAGCGAACGCCTAGGCACGCTGTCTGATAGACTTGTAGATGTGTGCGAGTTTTCCGATTCCCGGTTCACTGCGTTCGAGACTGTAGAAGGGGACGAGTGACGGGTTGAACTTCGATTTATACCTGTTGATGCGCCGGTTGTCGGCACCCACGAGGTCGTACGTTTCACGGTCACGTTCTATGGCGTCGCTCATCACGTGCCAGTCGAGCAGGTCGTTGACCGCGATGTCGACGTCGATGTCGGTTCTGACGCCACCTTGCCACCGCGACACCATGCCTTTGTAGTCGGTGACAAGAATCCCGCCGACGAAGTCGCCGTCGACCCGAAGCGTGTACGGGCGAATCTGTCCCGCCGGGAGGTTCGTGTAGAGGTCCTTGACGAACTCGGCCGAGGTACGGAACGAGATTCCCTGATTCTCGTATCGGTCCGTGACCTGCTCGATGATGAGTTCTATCTCTTCGAGACCACCTTCTTCGATGGTAAAGGAGTCCTCCGGGGCGTTTCGAATGTTCGCTCTGGCGTCGCTACTGAAACTCATTAGGACGTCCTCCTCACCGGCAGTGAGGTCGACGTGATAGGTGTACGACGGTGAGATGTCGAAGTCGTTCCACGTGAACGCCCGCAGGTCGTCGTGCGTCCCATCGAGGCGAATGTGGGTATACTGGGGCCGTATCTCGTTTTGTATCCACTCGAAGCAGTTGTCGATGAACTCGTGATGTCGGCTCTCTCGTTTTCGTTGCTTCATGTGGCCCATGTTGAGAAGGGCCGGACCGAGGTATGCGACGCGAAGTTCGGGTGGCGGAGAGAACACCGTCTGTATCGGCCCCTTCGTGATGTTGAAGACCGGAAAGAGACCGACTACTTCCTGTCCCTTGAATCCGATGAGAGGATAGAGTTCTGCGTTGGCGTGTTTCGCCTGGACTTCGAGCGCAGCATACTGATGAAACAAATTTCCGTTGGGGGACTGCTCGACGTAGTCGTCCCACTTGTCGATGTCTTCGTCGGTCGCATACCTAATCTCGATGCTCATTGTCTGTAGACTAAAAGTCCACACCCTGACCGCTTTGTTATAATCTTCTTATCAGCGAGCGTGACCCTCGTTCCCCCGTGAGACGCGCTCTGTGGGCCTTCTATGGGGTTCTCACGAGACTTTGCCGAAACTGTCGACTCTGGGCAGGCAGACACTCCTCGTGTGATGCGTCGATGATTGGTCGACAACCGAGAACGGTCCCCGGCGTGGTTGGCAGTCGATAACGTATTGTCACGCGGTTCTGAGCGTGGTTGGTTATCCATAACAATACTTCTAGATATCGTTTGAAGCACCAGTTATGGCCTCCAACGGAACAAGAAGTCAGTTGGGCTTGCTCGTGGGGTTTTCGGCGTTCCTCCTCGCGATTGGGTCGGCATACATCTCTCCCGCAACTTCGTACGAACTCTCGTTGTATCTGAACACCCCGCTTGCCTACTGGATTTTCGTCGGCGTCGCCGTCACCGCAGCGCTCGTAATCTCGATATTCGGCGATAGCGACGTTCGGCCACTGTCACTCCTGCTCGGCGGGATGAGCGTCTTTTCGATTGCGGCGCTTCCACTCATCCGTGGGTACTACTATATCGGTGCTGGGGATTCACTCACGCACCTCGGATGGGTTCGGGACGTCATCGACGGTGAGGCGGCCATCAGCGAACTGCTCTATCCCGGCATCCACTCGTTTGCGGTTCTTCTCACTGACGTCACCGGGTTCTCTCCCGAACGGTCGCTGATGTTCGTCGTGCTCCTGTTCGTCGCGCTCACGTTCGCCATCGTCCCGCTAATCGCGTTCGAAATCTTCCCGCGAGAGGATACTATCGTCGTCGCTTCGTTCTCGGCGTTCCTCTTGCTCCCCATCAACACCATCAGCACGCATCTGGCACCGCACACGTTCAGCCAGGCCATGCTCTTTTCCTCACTTGGAATCTACCTGTTCCTGCTGTACTTGACGCGCGCAGATACGAATGGGTCGAGATTCCGCGTCACGTCGTTCGGTGCGTTGCTCGTCCTCGTCGGGGTGGCGACAGTGTTGTACCACCCGATGCAGGCACTCAACTTGTTCGTCCTCCTGTTCCTCGCGTCGGTGATCCAGGTGGTCGCACGGCGGCGTAACTGGGAGAGTCCGATTCGGAACCACAAAACGACGTACGCCCAGACCGGAATCCTCGCGCTCGCCTTCCTCCTGTGGACGAGTCGACGAGACGCGTTCTGGAGTACACTCAACGCAGTCGGTCGAGCGGCCGAAGGCTACCTCAGTGGGGCGCCCCCGACTGCCGGAGGGAGTACGGTTGCACAAGGCGCGTCTCTTTCGGCAATCGGGGCCAGTCTCCCCGAGATATTCGCGAAAGTGTTCCTCGTCGGGTCCGTCTACGTGGTTCTGACGGGTATCCTCGTCCTGGCAGTCTTGCGACACCGTCTCGACGCCGAACCGGAGACCGGTGCGAAGGTGCAGTATCTCGCGCTCGGTGCGCTCGGGACGCTTCCGTTCGTCGCCGTCTACATCCTCGGCGACATCGGCGAGCTTCACTTCAGACTCTTCGGCTACCTCATGTTGATAGCGACTGCAGTCGGGTCGGTGGCTATCGCCCTCGGATTACCTCGACTCGCGTCCGGAGTCGGGATTCGGGCGACCCACGTCACCGTCGCGGTGTTGCTGTTGTTGCTACTGCCAGCAGCACTCGCCACTGCGTTCCCGTCGCCGTACATCTATCAACCGAACCAGCACGTCACACAGGCGGAGTTAGACGGCTACGGACAGACGTTCGAACTCCACGAGGCTGACCTCGAAGTCGCGGCGGTCAGACAGGGACCGTGGCGGTACAACGACGCTATCTTCGGTACAGAGGAGACACCCCGTGACGCCTACGACCGCTCGGTCCCCTCGCGCGAGATAGACACGCTCAACACGACGTTTGCGAGGAGTGGCTATCTCGCGATAACCGAATACGACCGCGAACGCGAGATAGAGGCGTACAAAGAACTTCGATACACGCGAGCAGAGTTCGACTCTCTCGATGCACGAGTGGGAGTCAATCAGGTGGTCTCCAACGGTGACTTCACGCTCTACTTCGTCGACGAGCGCGCCATAAACGGCGACGAACCCGACGAAGCGTCGTCCGGATGACGCCGGTGAGAGTATGCGAATTATAACTATCCTGTAAACGAGCGAATGTCGCTCCAGAGCTATGACTGAGCGTCCGAATATCGTCTGGATTACGTTAGAGAGTACGCGGGCAGACCACACGACGATGGGTGGCTACGACCGAGAGACGACGCCGAACGTCCAACGAATCGCAGACAGCGAGGGTGGACGGTACTTCTCGCAGTGTTACTCACATGGAATCTGGACGCTCGCGTCTTCTGCGTCTATTCTCACAGCTACGTACCCCTCTCACCACGGTGCGGGGATGACCGGCGACGCCATCCCATCAGTGTTGCCGACGGTTGCAGAGCGATTCAAGGAGGCGGGCTACGATACGGCCTGCATCTCTCCGAACTCACACCTGAGCTCTGCCACCGGCCTCGACAGGGGATTCGACGAGTTCGTCTGGCTCAGTAAGTCGACCCTCCGTGAGTCCGTCGGACTCAAGACGATTCTCTCGTACGTCCGCAACATCCGAACCCACGGTGGGGGGTTGACGCTCGACACCCGAAAACACGGGACCGATTACATGCTCAACGAGTTGGCGACTCGATGGCTCGAAGACCGACAGACGAAGTCGGACCCGATGTTTCTGTATCTCCACTACGGTGGGCCACACCACCCGTATTTCCCTCCGAAACGCTACCTGAAGCAGTTCGCCACCGAAACCGGACTCTCGATAGACGAAATCGAGGCAATCGGACTGGACCACCACGAGAACCTCTACGAACACATGGCCGCGAGTAGTCCGTTCACAGCGGAGGAGTGGGAGGCACTGAGGGCACTCTACGACGGTGAAATCGCGCACGCCGACGAGTTCGTCGGTGAACTGTTCGAGACGGTCCAATCGCTCGACATCGGACACACCATCTTCGTCATCACGGCTGACCACGGTGAACTGTTCGGCGAGAGCGGCCTTCTGGCCCACCAACTCGTCACGAACGAGGCAGTCTCGCACGTCCCGCTCGTCACCCACGGGTTAGACTCCGCGCTCGCGTACGAAGGAGAACTAGTACAGCACGCCGACGTTATGACGACGCTCCTCGCGATGGCCGGTGCGCCCACCGAGGGAACACAGGGTATCGACCTCAGAACCGACCACCGCGACTTCGCAGTCGTCCAGCGTGGCGCGGACCGCTGCCGACAGAACGTCGAGAAACTCCTCGAACTCAACCCCGAGTTCGACGCGTCGAAGTTCCCCGACTCGACGCTCACCGCGCTCTTCACGCCGGAGTTCAAGTACGAACACAGTGACGACGGAACCGAACTGTTCCGCCTTCCCGACGAGTCTTCGGACGTCTCCGACGAGTACCCAGTCGTCGCGTCCGACCTGCACGAGACACTCGTCGAGTGGTTCGAGACAGAGGGGAAACCCGTAACCGACCAACGGCAGAAAGGCCGGTTCACCGACGAGATGCGCGACCAACTCGCTGACCTCGGGTATCTCGTCGACTGACGACACCGTTCGTCGCCCCGGCCGTTTCTCCGTCTGGTCGGTCTGATTTGTAATCGCCACTGTTCGCTTTCGCGGTTTCGGCCCCGGATATCGAAGAACCACAAGTTTTGCAGACATTCACGAAAATTCACCAGTCTATCTTGCGTATAGTCTCTATCTGTCACACTTTCTGCGCTCCGTGCGAGGGTATCTGATAACTATCTCGCGACCACCGCACACGATAAGCACATCCTTCTGGTTAACAAATGTCCACCAAATACACTTAATCGAAGCATAAATTTGGTGTAATTGCTTCAAATGTGGTCAAATCTGTTATTTATTCAAGTTTCTTTGAACCGAGTATGCAGAAGGACCCCGACCAGAACGAACGCAACCAAACCAGTAATCAGCCTTCCAGCGTTACAGAACTCGGCCGCAGGTCGTACCTCCGTATGGCCGGTGTCGCACTCGGTGCCGCCGGTGCGACCGGTGCAGTTGTCGAGAACGCCGCCGCCGCCCAGACCGTACGTGGAATCACGTTCGACCGAGTACTGAACGCAGCAGACTTCTGTGACACCTCGGGTAACTCCGACTGTTCCAGTGCAATCGAGAGTCGTCTGACCGACGGCACGCTCATCAAGTTCCCGAAGGGAACCTACAAGATTGCGAACGACATCTACCCAGGCGGCCCCTCCAACGTGGGTATGATTGCAGAAGACGGTGCAACGCTCAAGATTCCGTCCAACCACGAGGTGACGGTGTTCCTCAACAAGGGTGGCCGTAACGTCCTCTTCGAAGGATTCACCATCGACCAGACTGCGAGTGGTGCCTTCGGGAACATGAAGCTCCTCTGTGAGACCAACTCACAGATTCGGAACGTCGAGATTGTCGGACGCGCACCCGCGGCAGACCACCGTCTCGACCAGCACGTCCTCTGTGACGTCCACGACCCCGATGGGCTTTCGGTCATCGAGAACTTCGTGGCGAAAGACGGTGGTGTCCTCGGTGAGTACCGTAACAGTGCCGGTGGGATTCAGGCGACGCCCGGTCACCACGGGACGCTGAAGCTCATTAACTGCCACCTCGAAGAGATGGCGAACAACGGTGTCTACGCCACGCGGAACGACGGTGACATCCAGATCGAGGGTGGCATCTACCGTAACAACGACGTCGCGCAGGTCCGGTTCATGGGACCGAACTCCTACGTCGACGGTGCGCTCATCGAAATCGACATGAGCAAGTCGAACAACCCCGGCACGCCGCGTAAGATGCGTGGTGTCTGGATAGAGACCAAGCAGACGAAGTTCGACGGGACGAAGAACGGTGGCTACGTCCGCAACAGCACCCTCATCGTCCGCGAATCGCCCAACACCATCGAGGCACTCGACCTGGACGAGACGGGTGGATGGCTCGAAGTCGACAACTGTTACTTCATCATCGACCGGAATGGGTCGCGTGCAATCACCGGCTACAGACCACAGGACAAGGCGTCCAACTACCCGAAGGCACCCAAGCCGTGGGACCTCTCGGTTACGAACTGTTCGATTACGGGCAGTGCGGCAAACCGCGAGAGCATCAAGGTCTCCAACCGTCCGGGGACGACCATCGAGAACACCTGTATCCAGCAGACTGCGTCGGACCGCGACGGTGTGACCGTCGTCGACGCGTCTGACTGTTACGTCGGCAACTCCACCATCAACGTCGACGGCCAGGAAGTCCGTGAAGTCGATACGAACGTCCAGACGTCGAGTATCGAGACGTCGGGTACGTGTCCGCTCCCCGGCGATTCGACTGATTCCACGGACTCGACGGACTCGACGGACTCCACAGATTCGACGGATTCGACGGATTCGACGGACTCCACGGACTCGACTGATTCCACGGACTCGACGGATTCGACTGATTCCACGGACTCGACTGATTCGACGGATTCGACGGACTCCACGGATGACTCGACGGACTCCACGACGGATTCGACCACGCACCAACTCGTCATCGATGGTGAGGGTAGTTCCGAACTGTCGAACTACGAGTTCACAGTCAGTGGCACCGTCGAGCAGACGGACGACCCCGGCGAGGACAACGTCAGTGGCAGCACCGTCACCGGTGCAGTCGCTGCCGGCCTCGACAGCTTCGACTACACTGGCGAAATCACCTCGTTCAGTCTCGATGGCTCCGCGGCAGTCTTCGTCGACGGGCAGGAAGTCGACCCGGCCACGCTCGGCGACTCCGCGTCGGACTCGACGGACTCCACGGATTCGACGACCACCACGCACGAACTCGTCATCGACGGTGAGGGCCGTAACGAACTGACGAACTACGAGTTCAGCGTCAGTGGCTCCGTCGAGCAGACGGACGACCCCGGCGAGGACAACGTCAGTGGCAGCACCGTCACCGGCGCAGTCGGTGGTGGCCTCGACAGCTTCGACTACACTGGCGAAATCACCTCGTTCAGCATCGATGGGCCTGCGAAGATTACGATCGACGGGCAGGAAGTCGACCCGGCCACGCTCGGCGACTCCACGTCGGACTCGACCGACTCCACGGAGACGGTCGAGACGGTCAGCAAGCTCACCATCGACGGGATGGGTACGGACGACCTCGCGCACTACAAGTTCAGCGTCAGTGGCTCCGTCAAGCAGATTGACGACCCTGGCGAGGACAACGTCCACGGCTCGAAGGTCAACGGTGCGACCCGCCGCGGTATCGACGAGTTCGAGTTCACCGGTCAGATCACCTCGTTCTCCATCAAGGGTCCCGCCCGTGTCTACCTCGACGACTCGAAGGTCGACCCCGACACGCTCGGGTAACACGCCCACACTGACCTAACCTCCCCGCTCCTTCTGCCGTCACTTCCCTCCACCACATTTTCACCCGCCCGAGCCAGTGCGAAACCGACTGCCTGCGTGGTATCGTCGGACTGTCTGGTGGGTAAGTCACCTATAACAAAGCCCTGAGGTGCCCCTCGTTTTCATGAACACGCCGACTGCGAGAGGCAACCCGCGGTATCTCTGAATCGAGTTCCGGGACCGCATCCCTCCTCGGCGCGCACTGGTGCGCGTGCAGGGTGGGGTTTGACGTTCCCACGCGGGGAACAGTGTGCCTATCGCGGCGGCGAGGGACCCAATTCATGGTGACGAGTTCGATTATCCGAGGGCTGAAGGCGATGTTTGCTGCACAGAGCATCTCGCTTCTCTCGAAGGGGCTCTTGATAGTGCTCCTCACGCGGTTTTTCCTCGACGCAGAGGAGTACGGCCTACTCTTCTTCGCGATTTCTATACTCTCGGTCGCACTCCTGTTTACGAACCTCGGACTCGCGAAGTCCGCGGCGAGATATCTGGCCGAGTACCGGAAGACGGACCCGGCACAGGTGCCGTACATCATCTGGTCGACGCTGAAGTACAACCTCGTCACGATAGCCATCGTCACGACTGCCGTGGTGGTGTTCAGTGACCCCGTCGCTCGGTTACTCAACGAACCGCGAGTGGCCCCACTGCTCGTCGCCGGCGTCGGGTACATCGCGTTCAGTTCGCTGAAGACGTTCACGTCGCTGACGTTTCAGGGACTCAACAGCGTCGACTGGAGCGCGAAAACAGACATCGTCGCCAACGTCAGCCTCCTCGTCTTCATCGTCGGCTTCCTGCTTTTGGGCCTCGGTCCACTGGGCGCAATCTTGGGGTACACCGTCGGCTTTGCGCTCGCAGTCGTCGTCGGATTCGTCGTCCTCTACGTCAAGTTCTATCGGCCACTCGACGAGGGCGCACCGAGGGAGCGTGGCCTCTCGAAACGCATCCTTCGGTACAGTATTCCGCTGACGGTGACCCGCGGGGCAGTGATGCTCGACAGTCGCGTGGATGCGATTCTCGTCGGCTACTTCCTCAACCCAGTCGCTGTCGGATACTACATGCTCGGCAAGCAGATAACGGACTTCGTCATCGCACCCGCCACGACGATTGGGTTCTCTATCTCGCCGACGTACGGCGAACAGAAGGTGACGAACAAACTCGAACGCGCGGCGAACCTCTACGAGACGACGTTCGAGTACGTGGTCACGCTGTACGTCCCCGCCGCCGTGGGGATGGCTATCCTCGCCGAACCGACCGTCCGACTCATCTTCGGCGAGGGCTACATCGGCGCGGTTCCCGTCGTACAGGTGTTTAGCCTCTACGTCCTCCTGCGCGCGATAGACAAGATTACCAACGACAGCCTCGACTTCATCGGCCGTGCGGGCGCGCGTGCCTACGCGAAATCGGCGACGGCAGTCGCGAACTTCGCGCTCAACATTGCGCTCATCCCGACGCTCGGTGTCGTCGGTGCGGCACTGGCGACGGTCATCACGTACGTCTTCCTCGTCGCGTACGAAGTGTATCTCATCTACACGGAGTTCTCGCTGTCACTCGTCCGTCTCGCACGAACCACCGCTATCGTCTGTCTCGTCACCCTCGGGATGGCGATTCCCGTGCTCGCGTTCGAACCCTTCATCTCCGGTCTCGCGACGCTCGGGGCGGCGGTGGTCCTGGGTATCGTGATGTGGTCTGTCCTCGTGTCGGTGAGTGGCCTGCTCAGTTTCCGACGTGTCGTCGGGATGCTTCGGTAATTCGGTAACTGCGTTCTGTGATTCGTTCGGTGAAGCAGTCACGTGCACGGAGGGAAAACGACGCTGTGCTCTCTTATCGTCTCCACCGTCTGTGAGCGCCTCGCATCTTTGTGACGCACTACGTGGATTATTCTGACGTCATCCACGCAGGGGGAGACGAACCTCCGGCAGACGCGGATACGCTTGACCCCGACCCGTGGGTACGTGGAACTCCAGTCGAATGCTTCGAGTGACGGAGTCCTCGGTAGGGTGAAACAGTTGGTACCGGAGTCACGATTTCTCGCCGGTTCCAGGAAAACAGAAGTCGTCTAGTCGGTCAGCCCTGTCGTGCTGCTTCGCGGACTTTTTCGAGGAGGACCATCGTCCACCGCGACTCTTCGACGGGGACCGGCATCGGGCGTCCGGAGGCGATTGCCTTCGCTTCGAGGTCGATTTGGTAGAAGTGCGGGTTCGTCTGTTTGACGTTCTCCCATCCGTCGTCGTACTTCGTCTTGAGCATGGTGCTGGCGTTTCCGACGACGCCGCCGATGAGGTCGGCCGAGCGTTCGACGTTGTAGCGAACCTTCGACAGCGACGTGCTCGTCGGGTCGTGTGCAACCTTCATCACGGTCTGTGAGACGAGGTCGGCCATCAGCGACCGTTTCTCGCCGTGGACGACGACGAGACGCTGTGGGATGGCCCCGGAAATCATCTTCACGCTCACGAGGACACCGCCGTTCGTCCGGTATTGAACGGCGGCGTTGTCGTACGTGAAGTCCATCTCGTACTCGTTTGCGAGGCTCGTAATCGCGGAGATGGCGTCTTCGTCCTCCGGGTAGCCACCCGCAGTCAGCGCGAGATACAGTGGGTGTGGCAGCCCTTCTTCGAACTCACCGCCTTCGAGTTCGAAGGTCCACGCCCCACGCTTTTCGAGGTCCGGTTCGGTCAGTCCAGTGAAGATGACTTCGACGCTTCGGACTCGCCCGAGGTCACCGCGTTTCATCCGTTCTGTGACCACGCGCATGGCCGGGTCGAACGCGTGCTGGTGGACTTCGGAGAATCGGACGCCGCGTTCCTCGGCGTACGCCTGGAGTTCGAGGAACTCTTCGAGTGTGGTCGTGATTGGCTTTTCTATCTGGACGGGAATTCCCTTGTCGATTACCTTCTTTGCCAACGAGACGTGCGTCTGGACCGACGTACAGATGTGGACCCAGTCGAGGTCCTCGGCTTCGAGCATCTCGTCGAGGTCCGTGTACGCGGCGATGTCGTACTTGGTGGCGACATCGTTGGCCCGACCCTCGTCGATATCACAGATTGCGACGAGGTTGGTCCGCGGGTTTCGGTCGAGTGCAGAGAGATGAGTTCCAGAAACAACACCTGCACCGACGACTGCTGCGTTGAGTGTCATACGTGAGGCGATATGATTGAGAAGTGTATTGTTATACGCCCAATGACCGGTGGACGGTAGTCGCTAACGGCGTTCGGAAGTCGTGCGACGGCTGCCGAAATTCGAGTGTGAATAGCTCACTCGCGTGATACTCGTTCGGACGGTCACTGGACGACGAACCGAAGCCACTCCAGTTGGCCGTCGCTGGTCCCCGTGATGGCGACTGTGTTATCTCCGTCCACCACTGGGAAGTCGGTGGTGACCAGGCAACCGTCGTAACCGGTTACACCACTTCCATCGACGAGGTACTCGGTCTCTTCTATCATCACCGTACTCCCCGACTGGAAGGAACCTCCCGAACCGGTCGACTTTCGGACCACTGGAATCGCGCCGAATTCGAGCAAGCAGGCGTCTGCGCCGGTCTGTCTGTCCACTTCGACGACCAGGGGATACCGTGTCGTCGTCACAGACCCGCCATCGATGAGTGTGGAAAACGAGTCCGTCAAGAAGACTCCATCTCGGTTCTCACCTGTCTGTTCGATGGTACAGTTTCGGATGACCGACTCGGGTGCATCGTACAGGATGACTGCTGCGGCACCGCGAGAACGACCCGTAATCTCGACGTTCTCCAGCTTGATCCAGTGTGGTGCTTCTGCGGGTTCGTACTGCCCTTGCGGTTCGAGGACGCTCCGGTAGACTGCCGGGACGTTGTCGGCGTTCACCTCGATTTTGGTGTTTCGTATCGTCACCGTCCGCCCCGTCGGGAAGATGTAGACACCGCCCTTCGACCGTGGTGTGGATTCGATGGTGATGTTACAGTCTCGTATCTCTACACCGGGTGGCTTCTCGGTGGGACCCTGCTCGATAGCGACACCGCGGGTGTTGAACTGTGAGTCGAGTTGGGTGAGCGGGCCAGAGTAGTCGTCTAGGTCGACTTCGATTGTCGCTCCCGCGACGAAACTCCCGTTGCCCGAGATACGGATGCTCGCGACGTTGTTGTTGCGGAAAACGCCGCCGACGACTTCGACGTTTCCGGACGTTCGACTGCCGTAAACTCCGTTGTTTCCGAACTCTTCGAGGTGGCAGTCTTCGATACGGATGTTTCCCTTGTTCCACGGGCCAATCGAGATGCCTGCCCGTCCGTCACCGTTCTTGTAGTGGCCGATTGCGGACCCCTGTAGCGCTCGGAAGTTTCGGATGGTCCCTCGCCCGGATGAATTCGTCAGGCCGAGCAACATCGCGTGGACGACTCTGTCGTCGGGGTGGGTCCCCCGCCCGACGAACTCAACGTCTTCGATGAAGAACGAGTCGCGACAGATGACTCGAACTCCCGCAGTCGTGTCCGCTGCGGTGATGTCGATGTCGATACCGCGCATGAAGAACTTGTCAGTCTGTCCGACGTCGACGATGATACTGTTGAACCCCTCGGGGGGGACGAGACTGACGTCTCCGTCTCCGACGAGCGCGACGTCGGTCAAATCGGCGATGTCGAGTCGGCCCCCGAAGCGATAGCTACCACTGGGGAACTCCAGTGCGACGCCGTCTGCGAGCGCGTTTCGCAATTTCGACTCACAGGGTTCGTTCCCGCTTGGGTCACACCCTAGGTCGTCGACGACGTTGATGCGCTCGTATTCGTCGAGGCGCGGCGTCGACGTTGGAGGGATTGGTGATTGTGGTGTCGGTTGCGGCGTTTCGGTCTCTCTTCGCGTCGTACATCCCGCTACGGACGCAACAGTGACACCGACTAAGCCGAGATACGCCCGTCTATCCATTTGTGTAGAACTCGTCGGTACTAGGTAACACAGGGATATAATTATGGAGCCTAGACCGTGCTTCGAATCCGCTACTCAGTTCGTTCTCGGACTCTCGGGACGGTGTCGGCCCGCCCCGGAATCCGTTAGTCGCGAATTTACAATGTGATTTCTGCACCCACACTCATACCTGATGTATTCGTTGTCACAGATTCGAACGGGGTTGAAAAGTGGCCGTTCGAATCCCGCCATCTTTGGGCGTGAACTGAATCGTCTCTACTACAGTCGTCTCGACCGACGAAGCTTCAATCACGATGGCGTCGACGTTCTCGCAGAAGACTGGGACAATCTCCTCATCTTGGACGCCTGCCGCTACGACATGTTCGAAGAACAAAACACGCTCCCTGGCCGTCTGGAAAAACGCATCTCGCGTGGCTCTCACACGGTCGAATTCCTCAAAGGGAACTTCACCGGTCGTGACCTCACCGATACGGTCTACGTCACCGCGAGTCCGCAATTATTCGCCCGACGTGACGAACTCGACGCGACGTTCCACGACGTCGTCAACGTCTGGATAGAAGAGGGGTGGGACCAGTCGATTGGAACGGTCCTCCCCGAGACGATGACGCGGCGTGCAATCGAAGTGAGCGAGCAGTATCCGGACAAACGGCTCATCGTCCACTACCTCCAACCACACTACCCGTTCATCAACGCCCCAGAGTTGAACGTGCGAAGCCCGTTCGAAGACGCGGACAAAAAGGCCGACATCTGGGGTGAGTTGATGGAGAAGAAACGAACCATCGCACCGGAGGCGATTTGGGCCGCGTATCGAGACAACCTCGACATCGCTCTCGCCGCCGTCGAAGAACTGATGGACACGCTCCCCGGTCGAACCGTCGTCACGTCTGACCACGGGAACATGATCGGCGAACGAGCGGCACCGATTCCGATTCGTGAGTGGGGCCACCCGCCGGGCATCCACACCAAAGAACTGGTCACGGTTCCGTGGCTCGTCTACGACAACGGCAGACGGAAGGAAATCGTCGCCGGTGAATCTGTCGAGACGAACGACGCCGTCTCTTCAGACGTCGTCTCCGACCGTCTGGAGAACCTCGGATACGTCGAATAGTACCGCCCTCGACACTCGTTTTTCTGCAGCGCTCGAATCTACCGCGAGCGAACCCTCGTCCAAGGCTCCGTAGACACGCCCCGTATATACGACTCGCTGTTGCCAGCACAGCGTTGCCGACTTGGTATTGCCGACTCGATGTTGTCGCTGGCCGGGCGCGAACGTAAGTTAGGTTCGCTGTCGTTAGAGTCTACCTAACTGGGCTGAATGTCACGAAAAGAGATATGCTGGGCGAGTCGATTACTCGATGTAACCGAGGTTCGCGAGTCGTTCTTCGACGTTACTGTCGTTCGTCGAACTGACCTCTGTCAAACTCACCTCGGGGTACGTCGCGGTGCCGACTGCCTCGACGATTGGCAGGGGTCTCCCGTCCATTCGTTCGTCCGCTTGGAGGCCGAACGTCGCCAGAACTGTCGGGGCGATATCGAAGAGATGTGCCCCCTCAAGGCACGCCTCGGTGTCGATGTTGGCCCCGATTGCGGCGACGACGCCGTGTCGCTTGTGGTTCCACGGTTCGGTCGGTTCGCCGAACACGTCGTCGGCGAGCATCGCAGAGAGGAACTGGTCGAAATTCCGTGGGACGGTCACGATATCGACGGCGTCGCCGTCACGTGGGCCGTGGAAGTACACTTCTCGCGGGACGACTTCGTCGAACACAGGATAGCCGTCGGGTGCCGTCGCGTCCCGGAGGAGTTCGATGAGTCGTCTTCGGACCGAGTCGTACTCCGATTCGGAGACGATGCCCGCTGGCTCTCTCCCTTCGAGGTTGATTCTGATGCCGAGTTCGGTGCGCGAACGCATGTAGGCAATCGAACGTTCGAAGTCGACTTGCTGAGTGCCCGCGCTGATGACGTCCGCGCTGACCCTGCTCGTGACGAACTCTTCGAGGCCGAGTCGACGAAGTACCGCACCGAGGCGTTGACTCGTCAGGCCCGCCCGGGCGACGAGTTGCATCAGTTTGACGCCGGTGGTCGGTTCGATTGAGTCCGACTCGATTCCGGCCATCAGTTTCGAGTCTCGGATGGTCGCCCACGTCGGCATCCCTCTCCCACCGTTGACGGTTTTGACGAATCCGTGGCGGCGGAGATACTCGTTGACGCGGAAGTCGTATCCTTCGTACTCACCGATGCCGTGGTCACTCACGACGAGCACGTTCCGCGGTTGGAAGGCGTCGATAATCGCTTCGAGTTGTCTGTCGACTTCGACGTAGATGTCACGTACTGTGTCGAGGTCACCGGGCCGTTCGTGGAAGACGGTGTCTGTCTGCTGGAACTGGATAAACCCGAAGTCCGGGTCGAAGCGGTCGACGAGGTACCGGAACGCGTCACCGCGCATCCGAATCAACTCGCAGTATCTGTCACTCGCTGCTTTGTCCTTCGGGGAGGGGTCACGTGGGTATATCTTGTACTCGCCGATGGCGTCACGGACGTCGTCCAAGATACCGCTCGGGTAGCCCTCGGGGTTCTCCGGTGCGGTGTACCCCGGGATGAGCGCCCCGTTGAAGGGTCGGCAGGGGTGTGTCACCGGTGTGTTGACGACAACACTGGAGTATCCGTGGTAGTCCAACAGTTCCCACAGCGTCCGTTCACGGATGTGGCTCCCGTTTATCACCGACCACTCGTATCCGTCGAACGTCAGGAAGTCGAAGACGCCGTGTTTTCCGGGATTCATTCCCGTGTAGAGCGATGGCCACGCGCTGGCAGTCCACGGCGGAATCTGTGATTCGAGTTGCCCGGAGGTACCAGATGAGAATATCTCCTGCAGTGTCGGCACCACTCCCTCTTCGAAGAGTGGTTCTAAAACCGGGAGACACGCGGCATCGAGTCCAACGAGTAACGTGTTCATCTCTCCCGCCCGACTTTCAGTCATACCGAGAAAGTCGTTTGTTGAGTGTTTTGTTATTCGCGGACTTAGTGGCAATCGGTCGTAGACTAACGGTCACCGTCGAGTCCGCTTGGACGAACCACCGTGAGTGGACGAGGGTCCCGAAAATCCCTGTTCTCGGTTCTTCCACGGCCCGTATGGGGTTCATAACACAGCGCTCGCAACCAGATTCCCCACGTAGGGAACTCGTAACAAAGCCGTCGAAGTCTGTCTTTCAACGCAATAGTATGTCGCAGAATGGTTCACTTCTCTCCACTCCTGTCCGAGCGTCGAACGGTGAGCGACGGCCGCCGCTCGTGTTTGGCGGCCAGCACCTCACCGAGATATTAGCCGAGACGCTCGAATACTCTCGGGAACGAGACTACACCGGTTGGGATTACGGCGACGGGATGAGTAGCCGGTTGTTGAACGTGCTCCCGTTCGAAAACAAGTGGGTGAACCTCGCAGTCCAAGAGCTGGTCAAGCGCCCGCCGATAAACGTTCGGCCACTGTTCCTCGTCGAGAAGCGTCGGAACTACAAGGGGACTGCGCTGTTTACGATAGCGAATCTGAACTATCACCACTACCTCGACGCGAGCGACGTCTCGGCAGACGTCGATTATCTGAACGAGGCTCGCCAACTCGCCGACTGGCTGGTCGACAACCGAAGTATCGGGTACCACGGATTCTGCGGCGGTCACAAACACGAAATCCAGCATCTCGAAAAGAAAGGCGTCCCGAACGACCCAGACGTCGTCTCGACGTCGTTTGCGGTGAAGGCGCTTCTCGAAGCGTCTCCGTACGACCCGATTTACGCACCAATCGCTCGGACGGCGTCGGACTTCGCCGTCGAGGACCTGAACTACCGAGAGGTCGATGGTGGGGCGAAAATCAACTACCACATGAACCACCCGGATACCTACTACACCATCAATTCGGGTGCGCTCGGTGCGAGGCTCTTCGTGGACCTGTACGACCACTTCGGTGACGAAGCTGACCTCGAACGCGCGACCAAGATTCTCGACTTCATCGCCGACCACCAGGCGGACATCGGTGGATGGACCTACCGGATTCCCGCGTCGAGTTCACACCTCTCGATGGACAACCACCACAACGGGTTCGTCCTCGACGCGTTCCTCCGGTACAGAGCAGTCACCGGGTCTGCCCGCTACGACGAGACGCTCGAACGAGGACTGGCGTTCTACCGGACGACGCTGTTCGACCCAGACGGTGCACCGAACTGGGACGAGTCGAAGTCGTATCCACGGGATATACACGCTGCTGCGACGGCAATCGCGGTGTTCAGCGCTGCCGGTGACCTCCAGACTGCCGGCCAAATCCTCCAGTGGACGCTCGAAAATCTCTACGCCGGTGACGGTCGGTTCTACTACCGGAAACACAGGTTCTACACGGTCCGAACGACGCTGATGCGGTGGGCACAGGCGTGGATGGCCTACGCGATGTCGGAGTACCTCGTCGCGGCCACGCAGGATGGTGGTCACGGCCACGTCGTAGAACATTCTGCGGTCGAACCCAAATCGTCTCGCTGACGTCGTGACACGTGACTGTTCGTCTCGCTCTCCGTAACATTGCTCGTCTCGTCCCTTGTACACGTGATTACCCGTCTCGCCGTCTGTAACACACGTTTTGCGCGTCACGCACGGCTTCCGCTCGGCGGATGACCCGCTAGCTAACTCAGAAATTGAAGTCGGTGGTTCTCAGGCAGCGCCTGCGCTCTGTTCCATCTCCATCGATTTGGTGGATTTCCGTGCGCTGTAGGCGAAAATGACCATCGTGCTCCCGCTCACGAGGAGGTTGACGCCGAACAACAGACCGATTGCCCACACTGCACTCGCCGGGAATCCTGCCCAGAGCATGACGGCCAGGAGGATACCGATAGCCCCGCTGACGACGGCCATGAACCAGTTCGGTTCACCGCGAAGGCTCAGGCCCATTACGACTTCGACCACACCACTCACGAGCAAGTAGGCGATGACGAGAATCGTCAGCGTCGCGAGTCCGGCAACCGGGTTGACGAAGAGGATGACACCTGCACCGATGCTAATGCCACCGAGGAGGATTTGCCAGATTGCACCGCCCCAACTTCTCGCCGAGAAGACGCCGATGAAGTTCATTACCCCCGATGCGATGAGGAAGAGACCGAAGAGGAGTGATATCGATAACCCGGTGACGAACGGTGCGAGGATTGCCAAGAGCCCGATGATTCCGATGATGGCACCCGCAATTGCTAACCACCGCCAGCTAGTTTGGAGGGACTCCGACATCGAGTCGTGTTGACTGGCCATTCCGGTGTCTGCTGATGAGGAACTCATACCAGCTTACACAATGGACGTGTGAGAGAATATACAATTTTCACGTTTTTGCGTACAATCACGCAACAAAAACCGTCTGGTTGGGCAGTAAATGTCCGTTCGCCGAGGGTGGTACGACGGGGGTAACTGTCTCTGTCGGCAGAGAGCCGATTTCTGGATAATCTCTCTCCGAGGACATTCCCGAAAGATGTGAAAAATGTTGATAATTATACACGCGAATGTAGAATCGTAATGAGTAGTCTGATAGTCCTCGCATTCGAGACGATGGAGGGTGCAAGAGACACCCGAGACAAGTTGTACGACCTACAGAAACAAGAGTTGATAACACTCGACGACGCCGCCATCGTCGTTCGGAAAGAAGACGGGAAAGTGAAAGTCGACCAGGCGGTGAGTCTCGTCGGAACCGGTGCCCTTGGTGGTGCGTTCTGGGGAATGCTCATCGGACTTCTCTTCCTCGCACCGTGGCTTGGGATGGCAGTCGGTGCCGTGACAGGCGCGCTCTCTGGGAAGTTTGCCGACTTCGGTATCGACGACGACTTCATCAAAGAGGTTGGCGACACGATCGAACCCGGTCACTCTGCGCTGTTCCTCCTCGTCCGTGACGTTCAGACAGAACGCGTTATCGACGACCTCGAATCGTACGCACCCACAGTCCTCCGGACGAACCTCTCCCCACAGCAGGAAGACGCGCTTCGCGAGGCATTTGGTGCAGAAGAAACCGCTGCCTGAGCGAAGAACGACTTCGTTTTCGTCTACAGTCCAATCGTGCCAGTCGTAATCCAAAGAAGTGGTAGCCCGTGACTAGACGTATCGTCGACCTTCGTTTGACGCGGGAAGAGGGAGGACTGTGGCTTCTCACCCTCGCCGTGTTCACACTCGTCGTGTTCGTCACGTGGCGGTACATCGGCACGTTCGTGCTCGGCCTGTTCCTCTACTACGTGACGCGTCCGGTGTACGCCCGCATCAATCGCCGAGTTCCGTCACGGACGGTGGCGGTGACGCTGGCACTCGTGACCGTCGCAATTCCCGTGCTGTTACTCGTCGTCTGGACTCTCGTAGTCGCAGTTCGTGGGTTACGTGACCTCCTCGGAACCGACCTGACGGCAGAACCGATTCCCGGTATCGATACAGTTCCGGAGTTTGGAGACGTCGTCGCCATCGTCGAAACGACGCTCGAGGGACTCCTGACCGACCCAGTGGGAGTCCTCACCGGTGCCCTGGGGCAGAGTCTCATCGGCGTCTTCGAGACGCTTTCTGGGTCGCTCGCCATCGTCGTCAACGCCGGTCTCCACCTGTTTATCGGCCTCATCGTGCTGTTCTTCCTCCTCCGCGACGATTATCGCATCGCCGCGTGGGGGCGTGCAACGTTCATCCGGGAAGGGAGCGTATTCGAATCCTTCCTCCAAGCTGTCGACCGTGACCTGACGCAGGTCTACTTCGGGAACATCCTCAATGCCATCCTCACGGGGGCTCTCGGCGCGGTGACCTACAGCGTCCTCAACCTCTTCGCACCGGAAGCAGTTCGCATCCCCGAACCGGCACTGTTCGGACTGTTGACCGGTGTCGGGAGTCTCGTCCCGGTCATCGGCATTAAAATCGTCTGGATTCCACTCGCGTTGATTCTGCTCGCCGACGCACTCATCACAGACCCGTCCGCGCTCTGGTTCGTCGTCGTGTTCGCCATCGTCTCCGTCGTCGTCGTGGACACACTCCCCGACCAAGTGCTCCGACCGTACGTTTCGGGACGGTCACTCCACGTCGGGGCGGTCATGCTCGCGTACACGATAGGACCGCTTCTCTTCGGGTGGTACGGCGTCTTCCTGGGGCCACTTCTCCTCGTCGTGGTCGTCGAATGTGCGAGATACGTCGTCCCGTCACTCGTCGGTGGAGAACCGCCAGGTGACGAGGACCAACCGGACGACAGCGGTGCGTTCGCATCGGACGACTCAGAGACGGCCAGTCCCGACGACGACGTGAGTTCGCCACGCAAACCGGGCGTCGACGACGACACAGACGGGTCTGTCGCCTCCGACTGACACTCCCGAACTGGTCGGTCCCGCGCGACGCCGGGGGACCGAATCTCGTCGCCAGCCGTCGTGTCAGCGAACCCCGAATACAACTAACAGACGAATACGTATTTGTGGGAATCGCTACCACTGGTCAACCATGTCACGACAAGCACCCCCACACTCCCCCCGGGCCGAGACGCGAATCCAGTGTGACCGGACAGCGGGATACAACATCAAGTCGGGTGCTCACTACTACGAATACTGTCCGTTTTGTGGACACCGAACCGACGAGGGCGAGAAACACGAAATCCGAATCGAGATTCGGAACTGATTGACTGGGGTCAGACCTAGTCTCCGGTCTATCGCTGGCTTTCGGAGAGTCGGAACAGTCTCAGACGATATCGTTTGTTGCACCTGCTCACACAGCCATATTTCGGAGAACGAGAGAGTTAGGATTACACGTGTATCACTGTAATTGGTACGTCTCGAATGGATGAATGACTGGCGATATCAGGGGATAGGAGAGCCAGAGAGCGAATATCCGTGCCCACTCGAGTGAACGACCGGAAACTGTGCGTGAATCGTGTTCCTGTCACTCGTCTCCCACGTTTATTATCTCGGACGGAGTATATCTCCCATGCGCCTAGTTCAGGTCTTGATACCAGAAGGGACACGTGAGAGTGTCCTCACTGCTCTCGACGAGCAGGGTATCGACTACGCCGTGTTCGACGAGGTGGGACGAGGAGATTTCGAGGCGATGGTCCAGTTCCCAGTGCCACCCAGTGGGGTCGAAACGGTGATGGATAAACTCACCGAAGCAGGGGTTCGAGAGGATGCGTACACTATCGTCCTCCCGACGGAGACTGTCGTCTCACAGCGCCTCTCAGCGCTCGTCGAACGCTTTCCCGGACTTCGAATCTCTCGTGAAGAACTCTACGCACGAGCACAGGACCTGGCACCGGCGAACTCGACGTTCTTCGCGTTTCTCATCCTGAGTACGATTATCGCGACGACGGGTCTCTTGCTCGACTCCGCGGCGACGATTATCGGTGCGATGGTCGTCGCCCCGTTGATGGGTCCTGCTATCTCTGCGAGCGTCGGGACGATACTCGACGACCCGAAGATGACTCGTCGGGGTATCTTCCTGCAGGTGACGGGACTCACCGCCGCTATCGCGACGGGTGCGGTTATGGGCATAATTCTTCAGCAAACGATTCTCATTCCCCCACAACTCGATATCACGTCGATTCCTCAAGTCGCAGAACGGACGAGTCCGAACTTCCTGTCGCTGTTTCTCGCGCTCGGGTCGGGGCTCGCTGGGAGTATCAGCATCATGCGAGGTTCGGGGTCGACACTCGTCGGGGTTGCTATCGCAGTGGCACTCGTTCCGCCAGCAGCAACCTCGGGACTCGGCATCGCGTTCGGGTTGCCAGGTGTCGCGATTGCAGCTGCAGTTCTCGTCCTCGTCAACTTGCTGGCAATCAACCTATCCGCACTCATCCTCTTTTACATCTCTGGGTTCAAGCCACTCGAAGCAGGGCAATTGGAGGGGGTCAAGTCCTCGTTGTTCTCACGTATCGCCATCATCGCGATTGGGATTGCTGTCCTCTCCCTCGTTCTCGGAGCGGTCACCTTCACCACCTTCCAGACGCAATCCTTCGAGCGGCAAGTCCAGACGGATTTCCAGCAGGGGTTCGACGAGGCCAACCTGCCAGGTGTCGAACTCGTCAGTGTAACCGTCGACTACGAACCTATCGATATCGTTCTCGGGAACGAACCCCGGGTGAACGTTCTCATCGCGGTCCCTCGTAACCAAGAAATCCCACCTGACCTTGCCCAGCGGTGGGACGACCAAATCACGGCAGAACTCGGTCGTGACGTGTACGTTCGCGTCGGATTCGTCGAGGCACAGTTGTCTGAACGTGAAGAGCCAAACCCACCGTTAGGATGGCCATCGACCATCGCATCGCGTGAAGTCGGCGGCGGAGTTGTCCTCTAGTAGTCAGTTTCCGACGCACCTCCTTTTTGTCCGTAGAGATTGTATAATTGACACGAGGAATCGAATGTTTCAGTATCCCCGCCGTCTGGTCCAGATTGCAATCCGCTTTCTCCCGTTCTTCGTCGCAGGCCTCCGTGACCGACACCGGTTCATCCTGTTCGGTCGCTCCCGGTTCGTCTCAACTGAACAGCACCAACTTCGGGCCAGACGGTTGCGCGACACGATGCTGGAACTCGGGCCGACGTTCATCAAAATCGGGCAGGTGCTCTCGACACGCCCCGACATCGTTCCACTGGTCTACGCCACGGAGTTGAGTACGCTGCAGGACACCGTCCCACCCGGTCCGTTCGGAGAAGTCGAGACGACAGTCGGCGAAGACGTCGGCATGGACGAGTTCGACTCGTTCGACCCCGAAGCACTCGCCGGCGGGTCGCTCGCACAGGTGCACGAAGCGCAGTACAGGGGGAACCGCGTCGCGGTGAAAGTCCGCCGTGCGAACGTCGTGGACATCATCGAAACCGACCTCAGAGTCGTCCGACGCCTCCTCCCAGTGGTCATCGCGATCGCGCCGAAGCGCCACCACTTCTCGCTTCGAAATCTCGCCGACGACTTCGAGCGCATCATCAAACAGGAACTCGACTTCGCACGGGAAGGGCGAATGATGACCGAGATTCGCTCGAACTTCTCCGAAGAAGACGGCGTCAAGATTCCCGAGCAGTTCCCCGAAGCGTGTTCCGAACGGGTGCTCACCATGGAGTACGTCGATAGCACCAAGATTACCGACATGGACGAACTTCGGGCGACGGGGTACGACCCCGTCGCAATCGCCCACGATATCGCCAACGCCTACTTCAAGATGGGAATCGTCGACGGCGTCTTCCACGGCGACCCACACCCCGGGAATCTCGGTGTCGACGACAGACGACGAATCGTCTTCTACGATTTCGGGATGTCTGGACGGTTCACACCGGAGATGCAGGACGCTATCGTCCGGTTGTACATCGCCGCCGCGGCGCGTGACACCGAGGACCTGATGGACGTGCTCATCGACCTTGGTGTCCTCGACTCGGACGTCGACAGACAGGCGATGAATCAGGTGTTGGAGTTGGCTATCCGGGATTTAGAGGGGACCGGTATCTCCGACTGGCGAGCGCTCATCACCGAGATGAACTCGATTCTCCACGACTTCCCGTTCCGTATCCCGCCGGACCTCATGCTCCTCATCCGAGTTGGAACGGTCAGCGAGGGGGTCCTCCGCCAGTTAGACCCGAACTTCGACTTTCTCACCGCCGCACAGGAGTTCCTCGTCGAACACGGATACCGCAGACGTGGTGCCGAGACGTGGTTCGAAGGCATGAGCGACGAAGCGACGTCGTCGATTCGTTCGACCGTTCGAACCCCCGAAAAACTCGAACGCGTTCTCGACATGGTCCTCGACGGGCAACTGCAGGTAGCGGGGCTACAGTTACAACAACCACTCACTGCGATCGGACGACTGCTGGCGTACGCGTTGATAACTGCCTCGTGGGTCGTCGGGTCCGCGATTCTGACGGACGTTCGGCCGACGTTCGGTGCTATCGGTTGGGGTATCGCCGCAATCATGACGCTGGTGTTCCTGGTCGCGTTACACAACGCCCGTGTCAACGGATAACCGGCACACCGTGGCGTCCACTCGGGTCAGTCGTCGCGAGTGAAGTTCCGCAACATTCTGTCCCCGAAGACGACGACGATGAGCGCGCCGACGAGGTTGAACACCAGGTCGAACGCGGTGTCTTCACGCCCATACTGGACGAGAATCGGGTCGATACCGAGGCGATTCGCGACGAAGTGAATCAGATATTCGGTGAGTTCCCAGGCGACACCGAGGAAGGCGATGACGCCGATAACTCGTGGTCGTGGGTCGTGGCCACGACGTGTTGCGATGACGTGGATAATCCCACCGGCGACAGACGCCGAGTGCGTGTGAGTGAGGTGGTCCCACCACCACACGTCGTCGTAGGGCCCGAGCATCCCCACCGCGTGTGTGAGCATCGCCGACTCGACGTAGAGGCGTTGCCACGGTCGGAATTCGACGCCGAGAGTCCGTTCGAGCAGCGCCGGGAGATACGTCCCGAGGAGCGAGAAGACGGCGTTGACCACGGCACCGGGGTTCCGCTTTCGAATGCCGAGGACAAAGACGCTGACGATAGCACTCCTGATGCCTAATTCGACCGGTTTCACGTTCGAGTCTTGATTTGAGTCCGTCACACGTCCCTCTCAGAGAAGTTGGCTGACACTCTGATAAAGATATTGACAGACCGGGCGTCCAGCGAGTGCCGCACCCACGACGGGACGGTCGAATGCAACACAATTTTGGGTAATGAAATTCGAGTTGTATCGATGCGAACGAACCACACCACCGAGACACACGGAGCGTCCCGATGACCGAGCAATCAGATTCGAACCCCGACGCTGTCCGACGGAACACACCCGGACAGGGGGTTCGACCAGAGGCGACGGCAATCGAACCCACTGCGCCCGACGAGTTCGGGCTCGTACAGGTGTGGTGGGGAGATGGTAAGGGGAAGACGACTGCTGCCATGGGGATGGGGTTCCGTGCGGCAGGTCACGGCTTTCGCGTCCACATGCTCCAGTTTATGAAAGGTGGTGCGGACTCTGTCGAAGCAGTTCGCGGTGAGTACAACGCAATCGAAGCGATGCCGGGATTCTCGTTCGAAAACCTCGGCCACTACGGGTGGGCAGGCATGGCAGACGGAAGCGACGAGGCGGACCACGCCAAACAGGTGGCGGCCGGTATCGACCGGACGAAAGAACTCCTCGATGGGGCGGCTACAGCAGACCTCACCGCTCCGCTCGCCCTCGATGGCCCACCAGAAGACGGTGTCCATCTGCTCGTCCTCGACGAGATTCTGTACGCCGTCTCGATGGGACTCCTCTCGGAGTCTGCCGTCCTCGAACTAATCGAGCAGAAACCGGAGCACCTCGAACTCGTCTTGACCGGAAGCCACGACGAGCCAACGTATCTCACCGACGTCGCTGACCTCGTGACGAACGTGCGAAAGGTGAAACACCCGATGGAGAGCGGCCAACGTGCACGACGGGGAACCGAATACTAATCGCCGTGGTCGTTACTCGGACTGTTCTTGCTTCGCGGCGACCGTAATCACCGGCACCGGGGCGGTTCTGACTGTCTTCTCTGCGACACTCCCGAGGAGGATTCGGTCGACACCGCTCCGTCCGGTCGTTCCCATGACGACTGCGTCGACGTCGTGTTCGTCGACGACGGTGTTGATGCGGTCACTGGGCGCGCCGTGTTCGATATGTTCGACGACGGTGGAGACGTCGAACTCCTTTGCCTTCGACACGACGTCTGCGACGGCGTCGGCGGCGACCTGTTCGTACTCTTTTCCGGAGAGCATCGAGCGAACGTCGGGGCCGAGCGACGAGTCGTCGACGACCGAGAGGACGTGAACAGTCGCGTCTGTCGCTGCGGCGAGTTCGAGGCCGTGTTCTGCGGCACGCGCTGCCGATTTGCTGCCGTCCGTCGGGATGAGGATGCCTTCGTACGGGAAGGTCAACTGGTCTGTCGACTCCATTCGGGCGGTGAGCACGGGTTTCTCCGACAGACGGACGACTTTCTCCGTGACGCTCCCGAGGAGTCGTCGCGAGAGTCCCTGCCTCGCGTGCGTCGGCATCACGATGAGGTCGTAGTCGTATCGGTCGGCGTACTGGACGATGGTCGGCGCGGGATTGCCCTGAACGACGTCGGTGTCGTAGTCCACACCGAGCGTGTCTAACGTCGCCCCGGCCTCCTCTACGACGGATTCGCCCTGCTTGACGAGCGCGTCGACGACTTGGTTGTCGACGAGCGTGACGCTGTCGCGGCCCGTATTCGCGACGAACAGGAGTTGTACTGTCCCGTCGGCCCAGTGGGCGATTTCACTGGCGTGGTGGAGGATTGCGCTCGACTCCATCACCTCGTCGATGGGAAAGAGAATCGTTTCGTACATACTGGTCGTGTTAGGCCGGGCACAGGTAAGTACTTTCGACGGGTTCGACTGCCACTCGTCTCCCAGACGACGTCGCCGCCGTCACACAGACCAACTCGCTTCGAGACGTGTGACGGGCACCAGACTTTCGGTCCTCCACGACGAAAGCCCGGCAGTGAACGTACAGAGTGTCTCGGTGCTGGGTGGATGTGACGAGGTGGAACTCGTTCGTGGTGAGAACCTGTGAGCGACGACGACCCTGTCTCCGAACTCCGAACGGCAGCAACGAAACTCGATGCCTACCGAGAGGACGTCGAAACGGTCGGCCGTGACGAACTTCGGCGCCTCGCCACTACGTATCGCGATGTCGAGCGAATACTGGACCGATTCGAAGAACGTGCGACTGACCCCGACGACTTTCAGGGCTACATCGAGTTTCGCGAGACACTCACCGACCGACTCGAATCGGCACCGGCCGACATCCGGCACGGGGAGGCGTTCATTCAGGCCAACGACGCTCTCACCACCGCCGTCACCTCGTCGCTGTCGTCGTCCGACTTCGAGCGCGCGCGAACACTGCTCGCCGATGTCCGTGCGGACGTCGAGTTACTGGAGTCGCTGCAGGACGCCGAAGACGCCTATCGGAGCAAACGCCGTGCCGTGCAGTCTGCCAAAGCGGAACTCGAATCACGAATCGACCGACTGGAACGCATCGAAGAACTCGGACGCGCAGATATCGACGCCCCCATTTCCGAACTTCGAACCCCTATCGAACGCTACAACGAAGCGGTCACAGAGGCGTTCGAACGATTCCGCCGGGAGTCATCCGCACGCGACGTCGTCGACTGGTTGTCGACGGCCGAATTGTTTCCGCTCGTCGGGATGCCGTCGCCACCGCCACGCCTCGAATCGTATCTTCACACTGCCGACGTCGGTGACGAACCGCTCTCGAAACTCGTCGAGTACACGGAGTACTCCCGGTCGAAACTGGACCACTACGTCGACAGTCCACAGGAGTTCGATGCGGCAGTCAAGACCAACAGCCAATTTCTCCACCGTGTCGACGGAGAACCGTTGACCGTCTCGTGGCCACCCGCACCCGCCTCGACGGTTCGCTGGCGAGCGAGAGAACTCGTCTCCGTCGTCGGTCGGTTCGCCTCCGAATCAGTCGTCTCGGAGGCGCGTTCAGTCCGGAGACTCGTCGACCGGACTGATTACGAACGACTCCGCGAGGCGGCGATTGCTCGGGAGGAACTTACCGACGACCAACGAGAGAAACTTCGACGTGGCGTCATCTCAGACGAACTGTCGTCGGTGCGGGACGAGTACGAGCACGTCGTCTCGTGTCTCGACGCGCACCCGCCACTCGGCGACTGAATCCGGTTAGTTGGCGTCGACGATTTCGACGTCGAAGACGAGCGTCTTGCCGGCGAGTTCGTGGTTGAAGTCGATACGGACGACGTCGTCGTCAGCGTGGACGATTTCGCCGAGGCCACCTTGCTGAGTCTGGACGTACATTCCCTCTTCTGGGTCGTCACCGAGGACCTCTCGGAGTTCAGCGGTGTCGTGTTCGCGAATCCGGTCTTCAGAAGGCTCGCCGTACGCTTTCTCCGGTGGAATCTCGATGGACTCTTCGTCGCCAACTTCCATCCCGACGAGTGCCTCGTCGAGCCCTTCGATGACCGTGCCCGCACCGACTTCGACGGTGAGCGGTTCGTACTCTCGGTCGGGTTGTGCTTCTGCGAGTCCGGCCTCTTGTGCGACGTCAGGGCGGGACGTGTCGAAGATGGACCCGTCAGTGAGTTTGCCGACGTATTCGAGTGAGACAGAGTCACCAGTTTCGATTGCCATGGTTTCCCTCGTGACTAGACACGGTTAAAAGGCAGTATTCTCTCGGCAGTTCGAAAGCGTGGCGCGGCACGCCGAGAGCGCGTTCAGACGACGGACGACGAAGACCGGTCAGAGCGTCAAAAGAGTCGCCACAGAAGCGAGCGGAGCTTGTACCCGAGTGTGCCGTTTCGATACCCCGTCCAGCCACTCATCCCGCCGGCGAGCGTCGTCGCGTCGTAGCCCTCCGACTGCAGGAACTTCGTCGCCCGTTTCGCCACGATGCCCATCTTGCAGACGACGACGACGTCTCTGTCACGCGGAATCTCGTCGAAGTACGCACGAAGCGACTCGTCGTCACCCGACCGGACGTCGTCGTAGACGGGGGCGTTGAAACTGCCGTCGATGGCGGTTCGTCGGTAGTTGTCCTTCGGCCGAATGTCGAGGACGAACGGCCCCGAATCGCCGTTCAAGCGCACGTCGAGTTCGTCTGGTCGAATCTTCGCCATTACTCCCTCGGAGTGGACCGATAGCCAAAGCGTTGGTGCTTCCGCCGACGGGTACCGACGTCAGGCCAGTCCTGTCTCGCTGGAACCACGGCGTACGTTCAACAGGCAGGGGTTCGTACTCGCGATATGGACAAGTGGGACGAACGGTTCAGCGAAGGTGAGTATCCGACCGACCCCGACCCATCGCCCGTGTTACAGGCGTACGTCGATACCTTCCCCGAAGGGCGTGCACTCGACGTGGCCGCTGGGACCGGTAGAAACGCGCTCTTTCTCGCGGCGGAAGGATACGACGTCGATGCACTCGACCAATCGTGGGCGGGCCTCGACATCATCGAAGAACGTGCCGACGAGACGAACGTCTCCGAACGGGTCGAGACGATTCTCGCCGACGCAACCGAGTACGACTTCCCAGAAGAGACGTACGACGTGATAACTATCAGTTTCTTCCGCACGCTCGACCAGTTGGGGAACATCAAAGCTGCACTGAAACCGGGCGGCGTCCTGTTTTATCAACACCACCTTCAGTCGTCGCCGCCAGCGACGGTCGGACCGAGTACGAACCGATACCGATTCCAGTCGAACGAACTGCTCCGGTCGTGTCTCGACCTGACGATTCTCTACTACGAGGAATCGACCGAAGAACGTGAGGGTCGGACCTCTGCGACGGCAACTATCGTCGCGCGGAACACTCACGGCGGCACACAGTCGTACCCCCAGCGTCACTGGGAGTAACTCTGCTACAGGCTGGAAATTCCTGTATACATTTAGATTTGTCAGGCTACATACTCGCTGATGTATAATATTTTTGGGGTGAATTTCACCGAACCCGAGAGACGTCGCGAGAAGATTTAGTCACCTCTTAGTATATTAAATTTAGTTCATAAATCCGAATCGCTTGAATTGTACTCTCGTGTACGCCGGTTCCAAGATGATTCTGTTCTCGGATTCACATAGTGTATTGACTAACATATTGGGCGTGACGGAGTGAAAAAATCGACTTCTCGATATATATTAAATAATACTATGGTATCTGATATATTGGCTGGTAATCTGGACGCTGGCCGAACTCGTGTGAACGAGAGACGACCGGCAATGCGATGTGTCTCTGACGAGTCGCCCACGAAATCGGACGTTCACGATGTCGTGTCTGTCGTGAATCTTTATTTGTTGTTCCGTTGTTAGGTGTACTATGGGGCATCAGGATAGGGGAGACCGGAAAAAGACTCACACGGGGACACCGCGAGCAGTCGAAGAAGGGCGAGAGAGCGTCGAGGCCGACTACGTAAGCCGAATATTACAGTACGAGTGGGCAGACGTCATCGTCTCGATTCCACCCGAGACGGCAGATATCGTCTGGGTTCCGGGCCACATCGGAAACCGGTGGGGACGCATCGCACCCGACGTGTGGAGTCCGATTCGACAGCGAGGATACGACCCGTACTTCAAACACTACCCGACGCACGACCGGTTCGAAGACGGCGACTTCCAGTTCGAACTGTGGTTCGACGCCATCGAACCGAGCGGTGGTTCACAGGACGCAGAGTCGGTGCGGGAACGCCTTCGAGAACGAATCAGAGAACACGCGTCGGAGATGCAGGATACTGGGTCGTGGGAGACTGCAGACGTCATCGACGACGATTCGGAGGTTCTCTGGCGAACGACCTACACATTCCCATCGGACGACAACGTCGCGTACTACAATACGCTTCGACGGGCAATCGAAGACCACGAGTGGGCCGTCGAATTCGTTCACGAAGTCGTCGACGATACAGACTGGTGAGAGAGGAATCTCGGCCGGAAACGGTCCGGTCGATTTTTACCATTACGGCACGGTCTTTTACCGATGACCGTGAGGGATACGCTCGACGAGCCACGCATTATCGACACGCACGCACACCAGCCCACAGCAGAGTTTCTCCAAGACGCTGGCGGCGAGATGATGCAGGACGCGGCGAACAAATTCGGCACCGAGATGGAGACGTGGGACTACGAGGCGATGATAGAGGAGTACCACGAGTACGGCATCGGGAAGGCGATTCTCCTCGGGTGGGACGCCGAAACCAACACCGGAAACCCGCCAGTGCCGAACGACTACGTGGCCGAGATACGCGACGAACACCCCGACTTCTTCGTCGGATTCGGTAGCGTCGACCCGTTGAAAGACGACTGCGTCGAAGAGGCGATTCGGTGTGTCGAGGACCTGGGTCTCTCCGGGTTCAAATTCCAACAGATTGCCCAGGGCTTCGACCCGAGTGACGACGCACACACCGACCTCTTCGACACCATCGAGGACCTGGGTGTCCCCGTCATCTTCCACGGAGGGAACTCGACGCTCGGTGCTGGTTCACCGGGTGGCCGTGGCCTCAAAATCAAGTACGGGAACCCGATGCTCATCGACGACGTCGCGGCGGAACACCCCGACCTGCAGATTCTCATCGCTCACCCGGCGTTCCCGTGGGAGAAAGAACAACTCGCCATCTGCCAGCAGAAGGGGAACGTCTACATGGACTTCTCGGGATGGTTGCCGAAGTATATCGACGACCAGGTGCTCCACTACGCCAAGACGGTGTTACAGGACAAGGTGATGTTCGGCACGGACTACCCGATGATTCGGCCGGGCCGGTGGTTCGAATCGTTCGACGACCACTTCGACGCCTCCGACGAGGTCAAACGCAAGATTCTCTGGGAGAACGCCGAACGCTTCCTCGGGTTGGACTGAGTCAGTCGAAGTTCGGTCGCCGCTTCTCCAGGAACGCCGAGACTCCTTCTTCGTGTGCGTCGGTATCGTAGGCGAGCGTCTGCGCCTGTGCTTCACGTTCCAGGCCGTCTTGCCACGGGCGACCAAGGTTGGCGTGGATAGCTTCCTTCGCGAGCGCGAGCGATTCGGTCGGACGCGACGCGAGTGTCTCGACCATCTCATCGACGACCGAATCGAGTTCGTCCGCATCTACCACGTCGTTGACGAGTCCCAGTTCGGCGGCGCGTTCGGCCGAGATGAGTTTCCCGGTGAACGCTAACTCTTTGGCCGCCCGGAGGCCGACGAGTTCGGGCAGTGTGACCGTCGCCCCGGCATCGGGGACGAGTCCAACGTTGATAAACGATGCAGCGAACCGCGCGTCTCTCGACGCGTACGCGAAATCACAGGCCGCGGCGACAGACATCCCCGCACCGACTGCGTCACCGTTGACGCGCGCGACGACGGGAACAGGCGCGGTGAGAATCGCTTCCGCCACGCGCCCGAGTGTCCCACGCACGCGCTGGTACGCTTCGCGGGCAGTCTCGTCTCGTTCGGCCATCGCCTCGATGTCGCCGCCCGCGCTGAAGGCGTCTCCGTCGCCGGTTACGACCACGGCGTCGAACGATTCGGCCGTGACTGCTTCGAGTGCCGCAGATAACTCGCGGGCGACGTCGGCGGTGAAGGCGTTTTTTACCTCGGGCCGGTCGAACGTCACTGTCCTGACTCCGTCGTCGTCTTCGATTCGCATACGCCTGCTACACCGACGCGGGATAAATAGCCTCGGCGGGAGACGGAGACATCAACCGAACAGTGTTCCGAAGAGCGACTGTTGAGCACGGCGGAGGCGTTCGAGGAACGCAGATTTGCTGATGTCGAGTTCGGCGGCGACGTCGTCCGCCGTAATCGACCGGGGAAGCTCGAAGTACCCCATCTCGTAGGCGACGTGGAGGCTCTCTTCCTGTGCGGACGTCAGGTTCCACACTCGGCCGATGGCGGACTCTTCGTCCGCTCGAAGCGGATAGACGCGCTGGAGTCGAATGCCGACTGTCTGGCCCGCCTTCTCCATCACACCTCGGAGGACGTCGTTTCCGACCACAGCACCCCGCATCGTCGCGCCACCGTCGCTGTACTGCATCGATTCGACGAGAAACCCGACGTCGACGAGTTCGTGGACGACACACGGATGTTTCGATAGACAGCGGTACGTGTACGCGTCGTCGTTGCGGGTGACGTGGAGATAGCGGATATCCGCTTCCTCGTCGAGGGCAACGGGGAGTCGCTCGTCCGGTGGCGACGAAAAGTACAGCAAGACGTTTCCATCGGCACGAAGTTGGGGAGCGTTCGCGTCGACTGTGACGGGGACCCGACTCGTCACTCGCGCGAGGGGGCAGTCGTCGCCGTCGATGCGGAACTCCGCAACCAGACACTCTTCTATCACTCCCACATCATCTCGGTTCGTTCTACACGACCCCGGTATAAAAACCCCGTCTATAGACGGGCCAATTCGTAAGTGGTTATCCGTGATAGTTCTGTGTATACCGATGGACCTCGAAACTGTCAAAGAACGGGCTGGACCACGTGAGTTCTCCCCGAAAGACGAGATGCCAGAGGAGTACCGCAAAGCGGCGACGCGGATGATTCAGTTCCACGCGAACAGTGAAATCATGGGCGCGTACCTCGAACGCCCGTTCATCCGTCAGGCCCCCAGCCTCGAACGAAAACTCGCGTTCTCCGCGAAAGTGCAGGACGAACTCGGCCACGGGCAACTGCTCTACCGTGCCGCAGAGAGTCTCGGCGTCAAGACGCGCCAGGAGATGCTCGACGAACTGGCCAACGGGCAGGGGAAGTTCCTCAACTGCTTCCACTACCCGATGGAGTCGTGGGCGGAGACGCCGATGATTGCGTTCTTCGTCGACGGCGCGGCGATGCGCCGGCAGGCGACGCTGAAGAGTACGTCGTGGGAACCCTACGCCCACGCGATGGACAAGGTCTGTTTCGAAGAGGGATTCCACGTCAAGCACGGTGAGGCCATGCTTCACGAGATGATGACCGGGTCCAAGAAGGAACAGGAGATGGCACAGGAGGCCTTCGAGAAGTGGTGGCCACGAATCATCCAGTTCTTCGGCCCGGTGGACAAGCAGTCGACCCACCACGGATTCGCCAGCGAAGTCGGCCTGAAACAGATGTCCAACGACGAACTCCGTCGTGCGTTCCTCAACACCTACATCCCGAAAGCGGAGAAATACGGACTGGAGATTCCGGACACGCCGACCATCACGAAGAACGACGACGGCACCTACGACGTCGCCGAGGACGAACTCGACTGGGACGAGTTCTTCCAGATTGCGAAAAACGAGTACGAACCCGGACTCGGGCAAATCGACGCCCGCAAGAAGGCCCAGGAAGCAGTCGCCTGGGTCCGTGAATCGATGGACAACCACGAACAGCGCCTCTACGGTGGCACGAGCCCCCAGGCGGCGGACTAACTGGAGTGATTCGATGATTTGGGAAGTTTTCCGACAGAAGAAAGCAGGCGACTACCACACCCACTGCGGCAACGTCCACGCTCCCGACCGGGAGATGGCGTTGCTCTTCGCAGAAGTACAGCACGCACGACGGATGCCCACGAACAGTCTGTGGGTCGTCCCGAAAGACGAAATCGGTGAAGTCGACACCGAAGACGTCTCGTTCGGCGGCACGACCGACAAGTCGTACCGCTGGGCGATGACCTACAACTTCGAGGCGGCGGCCGAGGAAGTGGCCGCGTCCGAAGACGAACAGGCAGAGGCCGAACAACAGCGCAAGGCCGTCGTGGACGGTGACGACTGATGGCAGCAGCACAACAACTCCCCGGACCCCAAGAGCTCTCGGACGAACAGCGCGAAGCAGTCGAGATGCTCCTGTACCGCCTCGCAGACGACGAGTTCGTCATCGCAGAGCGCTACACCGAGTGGCAGGTCCGTGCCCCGACTATCGAGTCGGACCTCTCTGTCGCGAACATCGCACAGGACGAACTCGGACACGCGCGTCTGTGGTACGACCTGCTCGAAGACTTCGGCTACGAGGAACCGGACCTCATCTGGGAGCGCGACGCCGGCGACTGGCGACACAGCACGCTCTGTGAACTCCCCTTCGCAGACGGCGACTGGGCTGACTTCGTCGTCAGGTCGTATCTCTACGACGAAGCGGAGTACGTCCGCGTGAAGGCACTCGAAGGGTCGTCGTACGCGCGTCTCGCTGACCGCGTGGAGAAGGTGCTGGCCGAAGAGCGGTACCACCGTGAACACGCCCGGAGTTGGCTCGAACGTCTCTGTGAAGACGACGACTCGCGAGCGCGGATGCAAGACGCCGTCGACAGACTGCTCCCGTACGCGCTGACCCTGTTCGCACCGACGGACGAGGAAATCGAGGCACGCATCGACGAACTCGGTCTGCGGACGCAGAACCTGCTGGCCATGCGCGAAGCGTGGTTGGACGAAGTCGTCCCGACGTTCGAATCCGTCGGCCTCCACGTCGAGGAAGCACAACTGCCCGAACAGTACGACGTCCACCACGCGGACATCGAACTGCCCGACGAGAAGGGTCGCGACCAGACGCACACCGACGACTGGTTCGACCTGTTCGACGAGTTCACGAAGAGTTACCGTGAACTCGGTCGCCACTCGGCGATGAAGATTATGAAGGACCCAGACGATGAGTAGTGAATTCGACCCCGACGGAACCGACGCGAGCCTCTGTGCGCACACCGATTACACGGAGGGAACGCCCCACGACGAACTCCCGGCCACCGGCGACGGTGCAGTCGGTATCGAACGCGAAGTCTGGGACGCACTCTACACGGTCGAAGACCCCGAGATGCCCATCAGCATCGTCGACCTGGGTCTCATCTACGCAGTCGGGGTCGAATCGGAGACTGGCGAAGCACGCGTCGACATGACGCTCACCTACACGGGGTGTCCGGCCCGGAGCATGTTGGAAGACGACATCCGCAACGCCGTCAGTGCAGTCGAGGGCGTCGAAGACGTGATGCTCAATCTCGTGTGGAGTCCGGCGTGGACCACCGCGATGGTGACCGAACAGGGACGCAAAGACCTCCGAGAATTCGGCCTGAGTGTGTGACCATGCGACGACTCTCTGACCCAAGCGTCACGACCACCGGCGAGACGGAAGGTGCGCAGTGTCCCTACTGTGACGGGACGAACACCGACCGTGAGCACCCGAAAGGACCGTCGCTCTGCCGGTCGATGCACTTCTGTCACGACTGTCAGGAACCGTTCGAGAAGTTCGGCTGAACGACTCGAAACGACACTCGTCTCACACTCTTTTCGAACTACTGCATCCACTACTGAGCGGTGCGCCGGCCCGACGCGTGGACAGGACTCACCGGTGACTAGTTACCAAAGAAAGTGGGTCCACATGGAGATTCGTCGTGGTCGATACACAGATTCGGGGAGGGCGTGCCCGGGACAGATAGTACACGTTGGGTTGGGGGGACCAACCGGCGGCAGTCACCCGGTCTTGTAGACGCCTCTGGCGGTTGCGATGAGTGTCTCGTCGTCCGTCGCGTAGACGTCGACGTCCACAGTGCCGACGTCGCCACCGATACGGACGACGTCGGCCTCTGCGCGCAGGTCACCGGTTCCCGCGCGCAGGTAGTCGATACGCATGTCGATGGTCGGGACGGGATGGTCCACCTCGCTGACGATCGCGGCCCCGCCGACCGTATCTGCGAGCGTGAACGTGACGCCGCCGTGGGCCATCACCTGGTCTGCGTTCCACGACAGTTCCTCACGCATCTCGACGTGTCCTTCTGCGTGTCCGTCCACTGCGTCGGTTACCTCGACGCCCAGTAACTGGGCGAAGGGCATACTCTCGAAGAATTCCTCGATGTCCATGGTTGTCTATCTCTGGTGTGTGTTAAGTTGGTTTCGCCGGCCGTGACGCCGAAAGTCGGTGTCTCTGCCCGTCATCGATGGTCGTAGACCCGCTGTACTTTCCCGACCTTCGTCCGTTCGATTGCGCCGGGTGCGACGAGTTCGACCGTGTCGGGTGTGAACGAGAGGACGTTCGACAGTCGCTTGCGGATGCGGCGTTCGAGTTCGTCTCGTGACCCGTCGAACGTCTCGGTCAGTTCGACCGTGAGGTCGAGGCGGTCGAGTTCGTCTTCGCGTCTGAGGTCGATGCGGTAGTGCGGTGCAATCTCGTCGAATTCGAGGACGACCGATTCGACTTCGCTCGGGTAGAGGTTGACACCGCGAACGATGAGTAAGTCGTCTGCTCGTCCCGTGACCGAGTCCATCCGGACGGCGGTACGCCCACAGTCACATGTCTCGTACGTGAGTGTCGTCAGGTCGCCGGTCCGATACCGGAGCACCGGAAGGGCCTGTTTCGACAGCGTCGTCAACACGAGTTCCCCTTCTTCGCCTGCTTCGACTGGAACTCCAGTGTCGGGGTTGATGACCTCCGGATAGAAGTGGTCTTCCCAGATGTGCATCCCCGCTTGTTCGAGACACTCGACTGCGACACCCGGCCCGATTATCTCCGAGAGGCCGTAGTTCTCGACTGCCGTCGCGTCGAACCGCCGTTCTATCTCCTTACGCATCGGTTCCGTGCAGGGTTCTGCGCCGAAGAGAACCGTCGAGAGTGGGAGTTCGGCCGGGTCGTACCCCATGCTCTCGGCGACTTCAGCGAGATAGAGCGCGTACGACGGTGTGAGACAGATGGCGTCGCTTTCGAGGTCAGCGAGCATCTCCACCTGTCGTTGCGTGTTGCCGCCGCCCGCCGGAATGACGTTCATCCCCATCGCCGTCGCACCGTCGTGGAATCCGAATCCACCGGTGAAGAGGCCGTAGCTGTACGCGTTCTGGAGCGTGTCGGCAGCGGTCAGTCCCACACCTCGGAACCCGCGTGTCATCACCTCTCGCCACACGTCGAGGTCGTCTCGGGTGTAGCCGACGATTTTGGGTTTGCCAGTCGTTCCCGACGACGCGTGGATACGGATTACGTCGTCCATCTCGACTGCGAACATCCCCGTCGGGTAGTTGTCGCGGAAGTCCTCTTTCGTCGTGAACGGCAGTTTCGAGAGGTCCTCGACGCCCGTCACGTCGTCCGGGTGGACGCCAACGTTGTCGAGCGCGTGTTCGTAGAACTCGACGTTCTCGTAGGCGTATCTGACCATCTCCCGTACTCGTTCGTCCTGTAGCCGTCGCAACTCGTCTCTCGGAAGTCGCGTCACGTCGGCATCGTCACTGACACCCATCGTTCAGGACTCTCCCGTACTATCACAAAAAATTATCCACGACACGGTTATTCGGCGGCCGAGACGCCGAGGTACCGGTCGAGAATCTCGTCGGATTCGGCGACTTCGTCGGCAGGGCCTTCGTGGACGACCTGTCCCTTGTCGAGGATGTAGACGTAGTCTGCGGCGTCGAGTGCGACCTGGACGTTCTGTTCGACGAGGAGGATAGTGACGTCGTCCTCGTTCAGTTGCTTGATTTTCCGCTGTACCAGCTTGACGATAGAGGGTGCGAGCCCTTCGGTCGGTTCGTCCAGCATCAACAGGTCGGGCGCGGAGACGAGTGCGCGAGCGATGGCGAGCATCTGCTGTTCGCCCCCCGAGAGGTTCGCCCCCTTGCTGTTGCGGTGGCGGACGAGGTTCTCGAACTCGTCTATGACCTCGTCGACGGTCGGTTTGTCCACGTCTTGTCGCCCGCCGATGCGGCCGATTTCGACGTTCTCGCGGACAGTCAGCCCCGGGAAGACGCGTCGCTCTTCGGGAACGAGCGCGATGCCCTCCCGAGCAGTCTTTTCTGGCGAGAGCGACGTGATATCTTCGCCCTCGAACGTCACCGACCCGCTCGTCGGTTCTACACTGCCGAGGATGGTCCGGAGCGTCGTCGTCTTGCCGACGCCGTTCCGACCGATGAGGGTGACCACCGACCCGCGTTCGACGTCGAGGTTGATGCCCTGCAGGACGCGTGTCGACCCGTATCCAGAGACGAGGTCACGGACCGACAGGAGGATGTCGTCGCTCACGCTTCGACACCTCCGAAGTACGCCTCACGGACCTCCGGGTCTTCCGAGACTGCCTCGGGCGTCCCCTCGGAGAGTATCTCACCTCTGTGAAGCACGGTGATACGGTCGGAGACGCGCATCACGAGGTCGATGTCGTGCTCGATGAGGAGAATCGTCCGGTCAGAGAGCACCTCGTCGATGAGGTCCATCGTCGAGCGTGTCTCTTCGGCGCTCATGCCGGCGGTGGGTTCGTCCAGGAGGACCATCTCGGGGTCCGTCGCGAGGACGATTGCGATTTCGAGACGCCGTTTGTCACCGTACGCCAGCACGTCCGCTGGTTCCTCACCGCGTCCCGACAGTCCGGACCGTTCGAGAACGTCGTCGGTGTGAGCGTTGACGTCGTCGAACGTCTCCTTTCGTTCGAGGAACTCTTCGATGGGCGTAAAGCCCTCGTGGCGTGCGGCCTGTGCGGCGAGGCGGACGTTTTCCCGAACGGTGAGGCCCGAGAAGACGTTCGTAATCTGGAACGAGCGACCGAGTCCGCGGCGCACACGTTCGTGCGGTGGGAGTGCGGAGACGTTCTCGCCGTTGAACGTCACCGTCCCCCGCGTCGGGCGGAGCGCACCGGTCAGGAGATTGAACGTCGTCGTCTTGCCGGCCCCGTTGGGACCGATGAGACTGCGGAACTCACCCCGCTCGATGTCGAGGTTCACGTCGTCGACGGCGACGAGTTTGCCGAACTCTTTCGTGAGATTCTGCGTCGTGAGGATGGAGTCAGTCATGGCGTTCTACCTCCGCGTCTTTGACGTTGGTGCGGTCACGGACCGTCGAGTCGAACATCGGGTGTTCGGCAATCGTCTGCGGCAGCGAGACGAGGCCCCGCGGGACGAAGATGACGAACAGGACGAACAGCACGCCGATGACGAGCTGCCACTGGTCGATGTACGACGAGAGGATGTCTTCGGCGGCGACGAAGACGCCCGCACCAATCATCGGTCCGTAGAGCGTGCCCATCCCGCCGAGGACGGTCATCACGATGACCTCACCGGAGTTTATCCAGTGGAGGAACGACGGTGCGACGTACCCGTTGTTGGCGGCGAAGAGGCCGCCTGCGAGGCCAGCGAGGCCACCGGAGACGACGAACGCGCGGCGTTTGTACGCCGTCACGTCGTAGCCGATGAACGACGCCCGTTCTTCGCTCTCGCGAATCGCCTGCAGGACCGACCCGAAGGGCGCGCGGATGAGGCGGCGCGCCAGGAGGTACGACCCAACGACGACGACGAGGAGGAAGTAATACTGGACGATTCCACCGTCGATAGTCATGATGCCGAGCGGAATCTCGAACTCGCCCGGGTCGATACCGATGCCAGCGATGCCGTAGAAGACGTCGACACCGAAGAGGCCGTCAGACCCCCCGGTGAAGTCGAATTTGAACACGGCGTTGTAGAACAACTCCGCGAACCCGAGCGTAATCATGGCGAAGAAGACGCCGGAGACGCGAATCGAGAGGTAGCCGACACTCCACGCGATAATCGCACAGATGACGATTGCGGCGAACAGTGCGACGAAGACGGACGGCGAGAGGTGCATGAGCGTCAGCACCGACACGTACGCCCCCACACCGTAGAAGAGGGTGTGGCCGAGCGAGACGAGTCCTGCGTACCCCAAGACGAGGTCCAGACTGAGCGCGAACAGGGCCCAGATGAGGATGTCTTCGAGGAGCGTCACGGAGTAGGTGACACCCGTCAGTTCCGCGAAGAACGGCACGACAGCGAGGACGCCGACGGCGGCATACCCGATTTTCGCACGCGTCTCCGACGAGAGGACGCCGCCGCCCGCCCCGTGGAGGAGCGCACCGTCGTGGTGTTCACCCGCGCCGATGCTGGTGCCGAAGAGGCCCTGTGGGCGAACGACGAGCACGGCAATCATGAGCAAGAAGACGATGAGGCCTTCGAGGAACGGCGTGTACGTCCGTGCGAACGTCTGGACGAGGCCGACGAACAGACCGCCGACGACGGCCCCTCGGAACGAGCCGAGCCCACCGAGGACGACGATGACGAACGCCGGAATGATGACACTCGACCCCATCGTCGGACTGACGTTCTGGAAGGCACCGAGGACGATACCCGCGACGCCGGCGAGCGCCGCTCCGAACCCGAACGTCAGCGTGTAGTATCGGTCGATGTTGATACCGAGGTTGCGGACCATCTCACGGTCCTCGGACCCGGCGCGGATTATCATCCCGAACCGGGTGCGGTTGAGGAGCAACCACGTCCCGAGCGCGAGAATCGACCCGAAGATGATGATGCCGTAGTTGTACAGCGAGTAGTTGAACCCGAACAGCGCGATCGGCTGGTCGAGCACCGCCGGGATGGGGAACGGCTGTGCGGACTTCCCCCACACCGACGTAATGAGGTCGTTGATGATGAGGACGAGCCCGAACGTCAACAGGATGTGATACAGTGGGTCTCGGCCGTAGAGCCGTTTCACTGTGAGTCGCTCGATACCCATGCCGACGACACCCACGAGGAGTGGCGCGACGACGAGTGCGACCCAGAAGCCGGCACCGCCGAGTGGGCCGGCGATGGCGAACGCGAAGTACGCACCGAGTGCGAACAGTTCGCCGTGAGCGAAGTTGATGACGTCCATCACGCCGAAGATGATGGACAACCCCGCTGCGAGGAGGACGTAGACCATCCCGACGACGAGGCCATTGAGGACCTGCTCTGCGACAGCACTGGCGACCGACATACTAGAGGTTGCAGCCGAGTTCGCCGCAGTCTGGCAGTGCGTCTGCGCCATCTATCATCTCGCCGAGTTCGACTGCGGCCGGTCCGCTGCCGCCGTCGGGGGCGACGAGTTCACCCGGCCAGACGGGGTTCATTGCCTGGTGGTCGCAGTCGCGGAACTGGTTCGGACCGAGGATAGTGTCCATCTCGAGGCCAGGAAGCACGTCTTTGACCTCTGCGGGGTCTGTCGACCCGGCTTCTGCGATGCCGTGAGCGGTCATCCGGATAGACATGTACGCCGCGCGGGCGAAGTTGTCGGGTGCACCGTCGTACTCGCTCTGGTAGGCTTCGACGAACGACTGGTTGTCTCCAGTTTCGAGTGTCGGCAGGTAGCGGACGCCACCGTAGGTTCCGTAGGCCGCCTCGCCGAGTGCGCCACGAACGACAGAGAACGTCATCGTCGGCGACATGAGGTTCACGTTCTCCTTGAGCCCCTGGCTCGCCGCCTGCTTGACGAAGTTGATGAGGTCACCGCCGGTCATCCCGAGGACAGCGACTTCAGCGTCGGAGTTCGAAATCTGGCTGATGTAGGAGTTGAAGTTGGTCGACCCGAGTTGCGAGCGACTTCGGCCGACGACGTCGATGTCGCGCCCCTGACTCATTCGCTTTTCGACGCGCGACATCACGGACTCACCGTACGCGTAGTCGGCGATGTGGAACCAGACTTTCGTCCCGAGATTCTCCGCCGTGTAGTCGGAGACGGCCTCTGCCATCTGTGCGGTGTTCGTCTCCGCGCGGAACACCCACTCGTTGCAGTTCGACCCGGTGATGGGGACTGCCGCCCCACCGGGGTTGTAGATAATCTCCTCTTCCGCCGCGAACTCGTTGAGCGCGAGTGCGACGCTCGACGAAATCGCACCCATGAGATACGACGCGCCGTCCTGTTCGACGACAGACTGCGCCTTCCGCCGACCGGTCGACGGGTCGGCCTCGGTGTCTTCGTAGACGCCGGTAATCTCGACGTCCATGTCGTCGTTCTCGTTGACGTGCTTGATAGCGAGTTCGGCACCGTTTCGCTGCCCGACTGCCAGCCCCCCGTACGGTCCGGTCATCGGGCTGATGACGCCGTAGGTGACGGCGTTCGTTCCGCCGCCACCACCACCACCACCGAGACATCCTGCCGCGCCCGTAAGTCCAGCAACCCCTGCCAACCCTGCTGCCTGTACGAACCTTCGCCGGGACGAACGAGGGCCGTAGCCATCGTTCGAAGAATAATCCTCTCTCTTCATGGTGTATGTTCATAAGTAACATGATAACCTTCACGTTTAAATGTTTGCGTTGGCGCGTAAACAAGAATACCGGAGGTCCGTAAAATCCTGTCAGGAGAAGTGTGGAACGACGTCCGTCCCGAGTCGCTCGATGCACTCGACCATCCGTTCGGTCCCGATTCCGGGGTGGTACGTACGGAAGATGAAGTGGATGTCGTCACCGAGGGCGTCGCGGTACGTTTCGAGTTCGTCGACGACGTCCTCTGGCGTCCCAAATATCGCCTGTTCTTTGAGTTCTTCACGCCGTTCGTCGGAGAGTTCCGTCACCTCCTCGCCGGAGAAGATTTCGGCGTACCGACGCTGGATGTAGAGATATCCGTCTTTCATCGCGTCCCACGCTTCCTCTTTGGAGTCGCCGACGAACCCGTGCTGGAGGACGTAGATGGTGAAGTCGCCGTCGAGTCCCTCCTTCTCGCGAACGTTCCTGATGTCGTCGACGCGTTTCTTCAACCCGCCAACCGAGAGCGACGACGGTGCACACCACGCGTCGGCAGTTCGCGCCGCCCGACGGACCGCGGGTTTCGCTGCGCCACCGAGCATAATCGGCACGTCTCGGGACGGTTTCGGTGTGATATCGACGCCCGTCGCACCGCCGTGGAACGGCGACTCGTGTGTGACGGGGCCGTCGGACCACGCATCGCGCAGGAGTCCGACCGTGTCATCGAGGCGTTCGACTCGTTCGTCGCGTGGGACGTCGAAGGCGTCGAACTCCCGCGGATTCGACCCAATCGCGAGTCCGAGCGTCGTCCGTCCCCCAGAGATGAGGTCGACGGTTGCGGTGTCTTCGGCGAGTCGGATGGGGTCGTACAACGGCGCGAGTGCGATACACGTCCCGATTTCGACGTTCTCGGTCACCGCGGCGAGTGCCCCCAACGACGGCATCGTCCCGGAGAGATAGCCGTCTTCCATGAAGTGGTGTTCGGACACCCACGCGCTCGCGAGGCCCGCGTCGTCGATTGCGCGCCCGAGCGTCAACATCTCGTCGTACAGTTCCGTCATCGGTCGGTCGTCGTCTGGCCGTCGCTGACACGTGAACAGGCCGGTCCCGATTTCCATGCCTGTGAGTATCTACCTCGACTCTTAATAGTTCGGACCGGGGATGATATGGCATGCCGACCAACGACACGGACCACGAGATGCCTCCCGCACGCGTCGACCACGTCGGAATCGCAGTCGCCGACATCGACGACGCCGAAGCGACGCTGTTCGCACTCGGGTGTGAGCGCGTCTATCGGGAGACGGTCAGCGACGAAACCTTCGAGTGGGCGACGTACGTCCTCGGCGACGCGTCGCGCCTCGAACTCATCGCCCCCGTCGACGGCGAGTCGTTCCTCACGGCCTACCTCGACGAGAACGGCCCCGGCCTCCACCACGTCACACTCGAAGTCGTCGACATCGACGCCGCAATCGCCGCGCTGGAAGCGGCGGGTGAACGCGTCGTCGGGTACGCAGTCGAAGACGGGTGGACCGAAGCGTTCGTCTCACCGCAAAACCCCACTGGAGCGTTGTTCCAGTTGATGGAGTACCACGACGATTACAGCGACAAGGGTGACGACGACGCACTCTTCGTGCACGGGGAACCGCTGAAAAACCGCTGAATGTTCGGTCTCACTCGGGAGTAACTGGCCGGATTCGACGCGTCGATTACTCGTCGGCGGCCTTCGACTTGATGAGGAACTTCATGTCGCCTTCGAGGACGACGGTGCCGTCTTGCTTGGTCATCGTCACGTCGAGGACGACGAGGCCAGCGTCGTCACGACTGCTGAGGTCCTTCTGTTCCGAGACGACCATCGTCTGCGAGAGAGTGTCGCCGATGAAGACGGGATTGGGGAGGTCCATGTAGTTCATCCCGAGGAAGGCGATGGCCGTGCGTTCGACGATACCCGACCGGTAGACGAACCCCGTCGACTGGACGAACGTCATCGGGCCGTGGGCGATTCGCTGGCCGAACTGGGTGTCTTCGGCGTACTCGCTGTTGGTGTGTAGTTCCGTCCAGTCGCCCGACAGCGCGGAGTGCATCATGAAGTCTGCTTCGGTGACCGTGCGGCCGACGCTCTCGAACTCTTTGCCTTCGACGAAGTCCTCGAAGTAGTGCGGCTCGTAACTGTATGCCATACCCAACCGTCACCGTCACTGGATAAAGTATTTTACATAGTTATCTTTCCTGACAGTCGATGCCTACTTGGGTGGTGACGGTGAGTGTGTGCACATGCCAGCAGCAGACGAGCACGCAGAGATACGTGACCTCGCGTCGAACGACCCGTTTTGCGGGCGCGTCGGTATCGAACTCACGGACCTCGACGACGGGTACGCAGAGACGACGCTGACAATCGAAGACGACCACCTGAACTTCCACGGGACGCCACACGGGGGCGTCATCTACTCGCTCGCCGACGCGGCGTTCGCGGCGGCCTCCAACAGTCACGGCGACGCCGCCTTCGCACTGGAGACGAACATCTCGTATCTCGCGGCGGCAGACGTGGGTGACACCATCCGGGCCGTCGCCGAGGAGACGCATCTCGGCGGGCGGACGGCCGAATACGAAGTCGTCGTCTCCGACGACGCGGGCGACCGAATCGCGACGTTCCGCGGACGCGTCTACAAACCCGGTCGCTGAGCGGTCGGAAACCGAGAGACACGGGAGACGAGACGGGGCGGAAGATGCTGAGAGTGGAGAGCCGAAACGCGGTTACTGCCCGCGGTGGTCGTAGACGCGCTGGACCTTCCCGACTTCCGTCCGTGCGATGTTCCCGTACTCGACGAGATTCAGTTCGTCGGGCGTAAAGGAGAGCACGTTCGAGAGACGTTCGGTGATACGGCGTTTGAGGTCGGTAATCGAACCGCTGAACTCGTCGACGACTTCGACGGTCACTTTCAGTTTGTCGAGGTTGTTCTCACGACTGATGTCGATACGATAGTGCGGCGCAACCTCGTCGAATTCGAGGACGACCGACTCGACTTCGCTCGGGTAGAAGTTCACCCCGCGGACGATGATGAGGTCGTCGGACCGACCGGTGATGTTGTCCATCCGGACGGCGGTGCGACCACACTCACAGGTGTCGTAGTTCAGCGTCGTCAGGTCACCCGTCCGGTATCGGAGCACCGGGAGCGCATGTTTCGACAGCGTCGTCAACACGAGTTCACCCTCTTGGCCTTCTTCGAGCGGTTCGCCGGTGTTCGGGTCGACGATTTCCGGGTAGAAGTAGTCCTCCCAGATGTGGAGGCCGTCCTGTTGTTCGCATTCGATAGAGACGCCGGGGCCGACGATTTCGGAGAGGCCGTAGATGTCGACGCCGATGACGCCGAGACGCTCTTCTATCTCCATGCGCATCGGTTCGGTACACGGTTCGGCACCGAAGATAACGACTCGAAGTGGGAGGTCACGAATGTCGTATCCCATGTCTTCGGCGACTTCTGCGAGGTAGAGCGCGTACGACGGCGTGCACGAGATGACGTCACTGCCGAGGTCTGCGAGCATCTCGACCTGTCGTTGGGTGTTGCCACCGCCGATGGGAATGACCGTCGCACCGAGTTCCTCGACGCCTTGATGGAGTCCGAGGCCTCCCGTGAAGAGACCGTATCCGTAAGCGTTCTGTACGATGTCGTTGGGCCCGATACCGGCGGCGACGAGACAGCGGGCGACTGCCTTACTCCACACGTCGAGGTCGTCGCGGGTGTAGCCGACGATTTTGGGTTTGCCGGTCGTTCCTGACGACGCGTGGATGCGAATCACGTCGTCCATGTCTGCCGCGAACATTCCCGTCGGGTAGTTGTCGCGGAAGTCCTCTTTCGTCGTGAACGGCAGCTTCGAGAGGTCCTCGACGCTCTGGATATCCTCCGGGGCGAGGCCCTCTTCGTCGAACATCTCACGATAGTAGTCGACGTTCTCGTACGCAAGCTCCACCATCTCCTGTAACCGCTCGTCTTGGACCTCACGCAACTCGTCCCGTGAGGCGGTCTCCATGCTATCGAATACCATGTACAATCGAATCCGATGATAGAAGATGATAAAAATGATGCGGTCGGTTTCCGGGCGTTCGGAAGCGAACCTATTTCGCGGGGGACATGCAAGCGACTAGCATGCGAGATGCGTACATCGTCGGAGCGGGCCAATCAGCGTATGGCGCGTTTCCGGAGGAGAGTTACCGGTCGCTGTTCGCGACGGCATACGAGGAAGCGATGGACAGCGCGAGTGGGGTCGAACCCGACGACGTCGACGAGGCAGTCGTCGGGTCGCTCGGCGTCGGCGGGCGACAACTCGGCCTGTCCGGGCCGGCGGTCACCGAGCACGTCGGGCTACACGGCGTCCCCAGTTCGCGAATCGAAAACGCCTGTGCTGCGAGCGGATACGCCGTCAGGCAGGCGGTCCAAGCAGTAAAGAGCGGCATGGCCGACGTCGCTCTCGCCGGTGGCTACGAGGTGATGACCGACATGAGCGGCGACGTCGCGAAATATTGGCTCGGCGTGAGCGGTGAGACGGAGTGGGAGCGTCTGACTGGAACGACGTTCTCGGGCGTCTACGCGCAGATGGCGTCAGCGTACCTCGACGCGTACGACGCCACGCCCGACCACTTCTCGAAAGTCGCCGTCAAGAATCACAAAAACGGGGCGAAGAACCCGAACGCACACCTCGGATTCGAGTGTTCGCTCGAGGATGCACAGAACGCGCCCGTCGTCGCCGACCCGTTGAACCTCTATCACTGTTGTCCGACCTCTGACGGTGCCGCGGCGGTCATCGTCGCCAGCGAAGACGTGGCGAGCACCTGTGACGACGCGATTCGCGTCGCGGGCGTCGGTGCCGCCTCGGAACGCGTCGGTCTCTTCCAACGCGACAGTTACACCTCGGTCGAATCGTCGGCACGCGCCGCCGAGACAGCCTACGAGATGGCTGGACTCGGCCCCGACGACGTGGATTTCGCCGAGGTCCACGACTGTTTCGCCATCGCGGAACTCCTCGCGTACGAGGACCTTGGTTTCTGCGAGCGCGGCGGTGCACCAGCCCTCATCGACGAGGGAGTGACCGAGTTAGACGGTGAGTTACCCGTCAACCCGTCCGGCGGCCTCAAATCGAAGGGGCACCCAATCGGTGCGACCGGTGCCGGACAGGTGGTCGAGGCGTTCAAACAACTCACCGGCCACGCCGACGACAGGCAGGTGTCCGATGCGTCGGTCGGACTGACGCACAACGTTGGTGGTTCCGGCGGCGCTGCTGTCGTCCACATCTTCGAAGGAGGTGTGCTATGAACGGCATCGCCGGCGTGGGCGCGTACGTCCCTCGACTGTATCTCCCCGCAGAGGCCTACCGTGAGGCGTGGGGCAAAGGCGGTGCGGCAGGCGTCGAGCGCGTGGCGGTCCCGGATGCCGACGAAGACACGCTCACGATGGCGACGGAAGCAGGGTGGCGCGCACTCGCCGCCGCCGACGTCGACCCGAGCCATATCGAACATCTCGCGTTCGCGACGACGACACCGCCGGCCGACGAAGAGGAGACGACTGTCCGCCTCGCGTCGCTCCTCGGCATCCCAGAGACGGTTCCGACGCGTCAGTACGGCGGTGGAACCCGATGCGGTGCAGTCGCGCTCGCCGCGACGCTCGACGTCGTCGGCCCGGCACTCGTCGTCGTCGCGGACAGTCCCGAAGGGCGGCCCGAGAGCGACGAAGGAGCAGGTGCGGGCGCGGGTGCCGCCGCGTTCGTCCTGACCGCCGACGCCCCACTCTCGGTCGAATCGACAGGCGAGTACGGCACGACGTTCCCCGGGACGCGGTTCCGCCGCCGTGGCCACTCTGAAACCGAGTCTATCGGTATCACGCAGTACGAACGCGACGCGTACACGTCGGCAGTCGAAGGTGCCGTCACGGCCCTCGACGCAGAGATATCGGACGTCGACGCAGTCGCCCTCACGTCACCGGATGGGAAACTGCCGTACCGGTCCGCCCGCGCTATCAACGTCTCCACCGAACAGATTGCGGCCGGAACCGTCGTCTCCCAGACTGGCGACGCTGGCGCGGCGGGGCCGTTCCTCGGCCTGGCGTCGGCGCTCGACGACGGCGCGACGTCTGCCCTCCTCGTCGGTTACGGGGGAGGGGCAGGCGCGACAGCGCTCTTGCTGTCCGCGAGTGACGACGTGCCGACTCGGGCAGTCCTCGACGGCGACACGGAACTCTCGTACGCGGAGGCGCTTCGCCGGCGTGGCACCATCACCGGCGAAGAACCCGAAGGAGGTGGCGCGTACGTGAGCGTCCCGACGTGGCGACAGACGATTCCACAGCGTCACCGACTCGTCGCCGGGCGCTGTCTGGACTGCGAGACGCTCGCGTTCCCACCGGAGGGTGCGTGCGCCAACTGCGGGTCGCTCGACGGGTACGACACCACGACGCTCCCGGGCGACGGCACCGTCGAGGCCGCGACGAGAATCGGACAGGGTGGTGCGCCACCAGAGTTCGTCGAACAGCAACAACGCGCTGGGTCGTTCGCTGTCGCCATCGTCGCGTTCGACGGTCCCGACGGCGACGAGTCGGTGAGCGTGCCCGCACAGGTGGTCAAGTCGCCCGCGGGGACGCCGGCCATCGGTGACCGCGTCCGGGCCGTCCCGCGCCGAATCTACGAACAGGAAGGCGTCGTTCGGTACGGATTCAAAGTCGTCCCGACGGCAGCGGACCGATAGGCCGTCACCCTCTCGTCTCCGTCAGGGACGTTCGAACACCGTCGCGACGCCCTGTCCGAACCCGACGCACATGGTCGCGAGGCCGTACCGGCCGCCACGCCTGTCGAGTTCGTGCAGGAGCGTCGTCGCGATACGCGCACCCGAACATCCGAGAGGGTGGCCGAGGGCGATTGCGCCGCCGTTGACGTTCAGTTTCTCGTCGTCGATACCGAGTTCTCGTTGGCAGTAGAGACTCTGTGAGGCGAACGCCTCGTTGAGTTCGACCAGGTCGATGTCGTCGATAGTCAATCCCGCCCTGTCGAGTGCGGCACGCGTCGCAGGTACCGGCCCGACCCCCATCTCTTCGGGGTCGACACCGACGACGGCGCGAGAGACGACTCGGCCGAGCACCGGCAGGTCGTTAGCCTCGGCGTACTCCGCTGACGTGACGAGCGCACCTGCAGCACCGTCGGTCAGGGGCGATGCGTTCCCGGGAGTGACCGATGCCGCGTCGTCGTCTGCGAAGACCGTCGGGAGGGATTCGAGAACTTCCAGCGACGTGTCTTCGCGCGGCCCTTCGTCGTGTTCGACGACGCCGTCGGCCGTCTCGACCGGAACGAGTTCGGCGTCGAACCGGCCGGACGTTCGCGCGTCGACTGCTCGTTCGTGAGAGCGCAGGGCGAACTCGTCCTGGTCGCGACGGGAGATATCGTACCGTCGCGCGACAGTCTCTGCGGTCATCCCCATCGAGAGCGACGACCCACCGTCGTAGCGCGCTTTCAGGTCGGGGTGGAGCCAAACGGAGAACGGAACGCGAGACATGTGTTCGACGCCAGCGAGGGGATAGACAGCCCCGTCTCCCGCCTCGACGGCGCGGGCGGCGTCGTTCAACGTCGTCAGTGACGACCCACAGAGTCGCGAGAGCGTCGCCCCCGGTACGGACTCGGGAAACCCACCCGCCAACAGCGACTGTCGGGCGAGGTTTCGGCCCTGTTCGTCTTCCTGGTTCGCACACCCGAGTCGAAAGTCGACCCACTCGTCGGGTTCGACGCCGGTTCTGTCGACCAGCGCGTCGAGAACCGAGACGACCAAATCTTCGGGGTGAACGTCCGCAAACCCGCCGTCTTTCTTCGCTTGGGGCGTTCGGACTGCGTCTACGACGACTGCTCGCTCGCGAGAGCCACTCATACAGAGGTGTGTGACAGCATCTGTCTTGAACCTTCGTTAGAACCGAGGCAAACGATTATGATGGTTCCCGAATCCTGTTTTGGTAATGCACGTTAGTGTACTCGGTGCCGGGACGATGGGACACGGAATCGCGCAGGTGTCCGCCATGGCCGGCCACGAGGTGACGATGCGGGATATCGAAGACGAATACGTCCAGCGCGGACTGGACGCCATCGAGCAGAACTTACAGGGCGGCGTCGACAGGAACAAGGTGACCGAAGCGGAGATGTCGGCGACGCTCGACCGACTCTCGGGGACGACGTCACTCGAAGCGGCAGTCTCGGGTGCGGACCTCGTCGTCGAAGCGGTGCCCGAAGACATGGACCTCAAGCGAGACACCGTCAGCGACGTGGAGTCACTCGTGGACGACGACACTATCATCGCCTCGAACACCTCCTCGTTGTCGGTCACAGAGATAATGAGTGCACTCGACGACCCGGGACGCGGCGTCGGCCTCCACTTCTTCAACCCCGTCCACATCATGGGGTTGGTCGAAGTCGTCGTCGCAGAACAGACCGACGCGGAGACGCTATCGTTCGCAACCGAGTTCGTCGAGGGTATCGACAAGACTGCAATCGAAGTCGGAGACTCACCGGGCTTTGCGTCCTCACGTCTCGGCGTCGCACTCGGCGTCGAAGCGATGCGGATGGTCCAGGAGGGCGTCGCGTCACCACGCGACATCGACGCGTCGATGGAACTCGGCTACAACCACCCGATGGGGCCCATCGAACTCGGTGACGTCGTCGGACTCGACGTTCGACTCGGCATTCTGGAGTACCTCCGCGAAGAACTCGGCGAACGGTTCCGGCCACCGCAGATTCTCAAGCGGAAGGTTCGCGCCGGAAAACTCGGCAAGAAGACTGGCGAAGGGTTCTACGTGTGGGAAGACGGCGAGATAGTCGGCGTGAGCGAGGACGTGATGGGCCGATGAGCGACGTGGAATCCATCGCGGCGGAGTGTGAGACTGTCGACGTCGCTGTCGACGAGAGAGTCGAAGGCGTCGTCACTGTGACGATGAACCGGCCGGACGCCCGAAACGCCCTCAACGCGACACTCCGCGCCGAACTCAAGGACGTCCTCGACGCTATCGAAGACAGTTCCGCTCGCGTCGTGGTCCTCACCGGTGCCGACGAAGCGAAGGCGTTCGTCGCCGGTGCCGACGTGAAAGAACTCCGTGAACGAGACATGCTCGAACAGCGCGAGGCGAGCAAGCGCCCCCGGGTGTACGAGTACGTCGACGACCTGCGACAACCCGTCATCGCCCGCATCAACGGCCACGCACTCGGCGGCGGGTGTGAACTGATTCAGGCGTGCGACGTGCGAATCGCACACGAACGGGCGAAGATTGGGCAACCGGAGATTAATCTCGGAATCATGCCCGGCGGAGGCGGGACCCAACGCTTGCCTCGACTCGTCGGCGAGGGGCACGCGATGCGCCTCGTCCTCACCGGTGAACTCGTCACCGCCGAAGAAGCGGCAGACATCGGTCTGGTCGACGAAGTGTACGGTGACGACGAGTTCGACGAGCGGGTGTACGAACTGGCTGAGATGATGGCGTCGAAGAGCCCAGTCGCACTCGAATTCGCCAAGAAAGCGGTCAAAGCCGCGTCGCGGATGGACCTCGAACAGGGTATCGAGTACGAAGCAGAACTGTTCGCACAGTTGTTCGGGAGTCCCGACAAGGACGAGGGTATCGACGCGTTCTTCGAGGACCGTGACCCGGAGTGGCAGGAACGCTAACGTTCGAGTAATTCGAACGGATTCGAGCACGGTTTTTTCGGGACGAACGTCGAATTATGACGAGAAGTTCGAGAGCAATTGCGCAAACAGTTCGAATTTCGGCAACTATTCCGACCACAAACGCGGTTTAAGCCCCAACGGGGTAGGGTCCGTGGCAGTCTGTGTTCCGTATATTCGAACGAAAGTACGTGAAAGTAGAACACGTGTACGAAATGGTAGAACGATTGTTCGACTGAATGACACTCGTCCGCGAGGGGAGTTGGACCGTTTTCGACTCCGATAGCGAAACGTGTCGCTCGGGAATCGAGGGACGCGTTAGCGGCAGGAATCCGTGTCGTAGGGGGACAAGAGAGGGAGTACGAGGTCCGGGCAGTGTGGCAGAAACTCGCCGTGTCGACGAGAGTCGAACATGAGCCTTACACCCGTACTGTTGTAATGGCCGTCGTCACGAGACGACACTCACCAGAGTTTCGTTACAGGTGTATCTGCGTAACTGTCAAGATTCGATGAACACTCGACACGAACTATAACGATTGATTGGGCGGTTGTCGTTCGAATTATTCGAACAGCCGGGAAAAACGCTCAACGTGGTGATTTCACCGTCTGTTTGTGCGTTACAGAGAGAACAGGTGGCTCTGAAGCGATGTTCGACTCACCGAGTCGTTCGAATACTTCGAACGTACGTTCGACAGAGTGGTTCGAAAGCCGAAAATCGGCGAGTGCCGAAGACGAAGTGGATTAGGAGAAGTTCAGGTTGATTTCGACTTCGTTCGCCGCGCCGAGGAGGAGGTTTGCAAGGTCGACGGTCAGTCGTTCTCCTTTCAGTCGGTTAGACGGCCCGGAGATACTGATTGCACCGACAGGATAGCCGTCTTGGTCGGTGACGGCCACGCCGACTGCGTGGAGTTTCGGGACGATTTCTTCCTGATTGAGTGCGAACCCTCGCTCACGGACGGTCTGCAGTTCCTCGAAGAGTTCGTCTGTCTCCGTTATCGTCTGCGACGTCTTCGACGGAAGGCCGTGTTGGTCGATGATGGCGTGAACTCGTTCGTCCGGAAACTCCGAGAGAATGGCCTTTCCCGCCGCGAGTTGGTGAAGGTACGACCGTGTACCCTCCCGTGCCGGCGTCCGCACCGAATGCTTACCGGCGGCCCCATACAGATGGAAGCCACGGCCCTGTTCTTCTGTCACACACCACACCTTCTCGCCAGTCTCTTCGGCGAGTTCTTCGACTTTCGACTTCGCCACCTCGTAGAACTGGTGTTGGTTTCGGGCGTAGATGCCGAAGTCGAGGAGTCGCAGGCCGATTCGATAGCCACCTTCGTCCGGAACGGCAAATCCCTCCTGTTCGAGTGTCTTCAGGTGACGGTGGACCGTACTCTTGGCCAGTCCGAGGTCCGAGGCCAGTTTCGTGGGACCAAGTGGCCCTCGCTCCTTGAGACGTTCGAGGATGGCGAATGACGTCGTCGCAGTCTTTACTGGACGTCGTTGTTCGTTGGACATTGTATGCCGTCTGTTCTCATCACTCATAAATCTGTTCGAAGGGTTCGAACGGGTGTTCATACAATTCGAACACCGAACCCGGCGATAGAGCAAAGTACTACCCCGTGGGATAGCAGACGTGCATGATTAAATTGGTGAATCTAGTCGTCAAGAAACCAGACTACTCTCACGAGGAGTTCGTCGAGCGATGGACCGGCGAGCACGCGGACATCGCGAAAGAACTCCCGGGACTTCAGAAGTATTCGACCAGTCTTCCGACGGACCCGGAACGCGCCGAATACGACGGCATCGTGGAACTCTACTTCGAAGATATGGGCGCGTTGAAGACAGCGTTCAGTTCGGAAATCGGCGAGCGCGTGAACGCGGACGCCGCAGAGTTCATCGACATGGAGCAGGGCCCGACGCTCTACGTCGAAGAGACCACCCAACTCGACAGGACGTGACCGAGCGATGGACACCAGCGAACGACTCGTCGAGAGTCTCGAGCGTCTCGGTGTAGAGCGCATCTTCGGCTATCCGGGTGGCCGCGTCATCGAACTGTTCGACGACCTCCCAGAGTCCGATATCGAACTCGTCCGACCACGCGACGAACGGGAGGCGAGCGTCATGGCCGAGATGCACGGTAGATTGACCGGTTCACCGGGCGTTCTCGCGGGCCAAGGCCCGTGGATTGGAAGTCTCGGCCTCATCGGGCAGATGGAAGCGCGCCTCGCGTCGTCACCGATGGTGGCGATTACCGAAGCCTCCGAACGTGGGAACTACTCGACGATAGCGCCGTACCAACAGTCTCGGGGTGACTACGGCGGGTTGGAACTCCCAAAGATACTCGACGCCGTCACCAAGGAACACTGGTTCCCCCGCACGTCGACGGAGACGATTCGGAGTCTCCAACTCGCGTTCAAACACGCCACTGCCGGACGTCCCGGACCGACAGCGGTCATCCTCGATGGCGACGCCGTCACCGAAGAGTACCCCGACGACGTCCTCCCACCGGTGTGGGACGAAGAGACACAGACGCGGACGTGGAAGGCGGCACCGACGCCGCGGGACGTCGCCACGGCCGTCGAGGCACTCGAAGCGGCGGAGCGTCCAGTCATCATCTCCGGAAACGGCGTCCACGCGTCCGGTGCGTACGACGAACTACGAGAGACTGCCGAAGCGTACAACGCCGCCGTCGTCACGTCGTACCTCGGGAAGTCGACGTTCCCAGAGACGCACCGTCTCGCCGGCGGCGTCATCGGGTCGTTCGGTCACGAAGGTGCGAATCAACTCGTCAGCGAGGCAGACGTGCTCCTCGTCGTCGGCTGTCGGATGAACCCGATGGATACGAACTGGCAGGCACCGGAGTTCATCCGCCCCGACGAACAGACCATCGTCCACGCGGACATCGACCCCCGAAACGCGGGGTGGGTCTATCCCGCAGACGTCGGACTCATCGGCGACGCCGCCGAATCACTTCGCGAACTCGTCGCATCCGGTGGCAACGACAACGACTGGGCGGAAGACCGGTCGCAAACTGCTCGTGAGTCGTTCACCGCGCCCGAATGTGAGTCGGACGCCGTGCCGATTCTCCCGCAACGAGCGATAAAAGAGATAGAACGGGTCGTCGACGAGGACACCATCGTCACCGCCGACTCGGGGAACAACCGATTCTGGCTCCTCAACTACCTGCAGGTGCCCGCCGTGCGGACGTACTACGGGTCTGGCGGCGTCGGCGGCATGGGCTGGGCGACGCCCGCCGCCGTCTCAGCGGCACTGGCGACGGACAAACACGTCATCGGCGTCGCGGGAGACGGCGGGTTCGCGATGACGATGACGAGCGTCGAGACGGCCGTCGAACACGGCGTCGCGCCGACGTTCGTCGTCCTCAACGACACCAGCCTCGGGATGGTCAGACAGATGCAGCACGGCCCCGACGACATCTCCGGCGTCGAGTTCCACGACACGGACTTCACGCGCGTCGCGGAAGCGTTCGGAGCCATCGGCGTGCGAGTCCAGACACCGGACGAACTCGGTGGCGCGCTTTCTGACGCGAAGGAAAGCGACGTTCCCACGGTCATCGACGTGCGTATCGACCGTGAACAGGATATGGCCGAGACGCTCCAGTCGTCGTTCTACGCTTCGGTCGGCGGCCTCCACGAGTAAGCGAGACGCCCAACCTCCGCCGGCAAGCCGTGCCGATGCGGGAAACACTTTTCTCACCCGCTGTTAGACCTATGGTAGCATGTCATCATCGACCGTTATGGTCACCGGCGGAACCGGCTTCATCGGTTCGTACGTCGCTCTCGACCTGATAGAAGAAGGTCACGACGTAGTCGCCTACGACCTCTCGACGGACCCACGCATCCTGAACAAACTCGGCATCGCCGACGACGTGACGATACGTCGCGGTGACGTCGCCGACCCGACGGACGTCGTCCGGGCGGTCAAAGAGACCGGAACGACGCACATCATCCACCTCGCAGCGCTCTTGACGACGACTGCACGGGAGAACCCTCGTGCCGCCCTCGACGTGAACGTCGTGGGGACGAACAACATCTTCGAGGCGGCGCGCACCCTGTCCGACCAGGTCGAGCGCGTCGCGTGGGCCTCGTCGGCGGCGGTGTACGCACCGCCGACGAACTACGGTGACGAGTTCGTCACCGAGTCCGACCTCGTCTATCCCGATACGCTCTACGGAGCGACCAAAGAGTACAACGAACACCAAGCACGCGTCTACTACGAGGACTTCGGCGTCTCACACGTCGCGATTCGACCGACAGTGGCGTACGGTCCCTACCGAGAGACCGGTGGGTCCGCCTTCCTCGCAAACATCGTCGAGAAACCGGCGCTCGGCGAGTCGTTCAGCGTCGACTACGGCGACCAGGTCATCGACTGGCAACACGTCCGTGACATCGCACAGGCGTTCCGTAAGGCTGCGTTCACTCCCGACGAGGACCTCACACAGCGCGTGTACAACGTCCGCGGTGAACTCGCGACGATTCGAGAGGCCGCCGAGGCAGTCGAAAAAATCGTCCCGGACGCAGACCTCACCGTCACCGACGAAGGCGAACTCCCGTGGACACAGCGTCTCGACATGACGAAGGCACAAGCGGACCTCGGATACGACCCCGAGTACGACCTCGAAACCGGGTTCAGAGACTACATCAACGTGCTTCGGGAAGAAAACGGTCTGGACCCCCTCTGACCGGACACGTCAGTCGTCGGTCTTCGGAGTCTCGTCGAGGAGGTCACGAATATCGTCGCCCGACAGCAGGTCGACCAAACTCGCTCCTTCGTCGTAGCGGGCCCGCTCTTCGGCCGTCAGATACTCGTCTATCTCGTGTTCGGAGAGCAGTTCTTCGAGTCGTTCGTCGATGTCGTCTGGGTCGTAGCCGGGGATGACCATACAGACGTGTTTGTTCCGTGGTATCTTATAGCTCGGTGAAGAGTTCCGGTACCGAAGAGTCAGTCCACGACGACGCCGTCGTCTTTCGCGTTGGGCGCGCCGACGATGAACACCTCGCCGTCTTCGACGCAGGTCAGTTGTCGCACCTCGTCGGGCGAGACGAGGACCACGTCACCGGATTCGAGCATGAGTGTCTCCGTCTCGGCCCCCTCGTCGTCGTAAAACGACATCTCGAACGCGCCCGAGAGCACGTGGTAGAGTTCCTCCTGAGTTTCCTGGTAATGTTTGGTGCTCTGCTCGCCGGATTCGAAGACCCACACCGACGGACGCATCTTCGCGGGGCGGAGTTCGTACCCGACGGCGCGGACTCGTCCGTCCGCGATGGTGTTTTCGTGCAGTTCGAGGTCAGCGAGGTTGACGCTGTCGTACATCACTCCGCCGTACGAACGCGGAGGCTAAAGGTGTAGGTGGCCGGTTACTTGGTCTGCGAATACTGGTCGACCCACTCTTGGAGACTGATTCCCATCGTCGCCTGCGTGATAGCGTTCGACGACGCCGAGTTCGCACTCTTGACGAGTTCGGACTCGATAGTTCGGGTGGGAATTTCACCGATGAAGTGTGGTATCGCGCGCTGGACGGCCAGTGGGCAACCGACTTCGTGAGCGAGTGCGTATCCGGAAAGCGAGTGCGGAACCTCCTGTGTCGCGTACTCGGGGTCTGGGCCGTCTAGCAGGTCTTCGTCGACGAAGTCGACGTACTCGTAACACTTCCCCACGTCGTGGAGGAGACAGGCGGCGACGACGACGTCGAAGTCCGGGTCGGCACCGTGGAAGTCGCGCTGTTGTTTCGCGGCGTCGATAGCGATGCGCGTCACACCACGAACGTGTTCGACGTTCGTCACCTCGTGGATGTTCCACGCGTACGGGATGTCCTCGATATCTCGCCATCCACCGCGTTCGAGGCCGAGACACCACGCCTCGACGACCTTCTCCCGAAGTCCGTCGTCGCCGATATCGTCGAGTTCCGGATACGCGGATTCGACCTGTTCACGGTAGTCGGCGGCGTTCATCCGGCCATCACTCCCCCGTCGCGTCTTTCTGGACCGTCTCCTGGCCGACGAACCGTGGCCTGTCTTCGAGCGAGAGGAAGTTGTCCACGTCTTCTCGCGGTGCCTTGGCTTTCGGGTGGTCCGGGTCGTAATCGCGAGACGACTCGTGACCGAGTCCCGCGCGGAGGGCGTCGAGACTCTCGAAGTAGAGTTCTGCGACGCCGTCGAACTCGGCGTGTTCGGGGTCAGTCGGGACGACACGAGCGTAGCGGACGACGCCCGGAATTTCTCGGGCCAGTGGCACGTGATTGTTCGCCCAGTGGTCGAGGAACTCCTCGTGGGTCATCCCGTCTTTTCGGACGAGGAACGCGGAGTGTTTGTACAGACCTGTCGTGTCGCCGTCCGTCTCGTCTTTCTCGACGAACTCCTCGCCGATGAGACGCGGACGACGTTCGATGTCGAGGAAGTTGTCGACGTCCTCTCGCGCCTCTTTGGCTTTCCCCTTCGCGGGGTCGTAGTCGCGCGACCCTTCACTCCCGAGTGCGTCGTGGAGCGCGTCCAGGTCGTCGAAATACAGTTCGGCGATGCCGTCGAACTCTGCCGCCTCGGCGTCGGCGGGGAGTACCGTCTGATACCGGACGACACCCTCGATTTCGCGGGCAATCGGTGTATGGTTGTTCTGCCAGTAGTCGACGAACTCGTCGTGACTCATCTCCTGCTTGCGGACAAGCAAAGCTATGTGCTTGTACATGCGTACACCAAGCGGTTCACGTATAACGCTATAAATCATGAGGTATGGGCACGTGTCACGACTTGGTTCCGTCGCGGCAACGTCACCCCCTTCTGTAACAATTTAATACGATGTTCGTGAGAGGTACTACCATGCCTTTCCACGAGCGGGAGTTCATGAGTGGTACCCGCGGCACGATGGCCGTCGACTGGGAACAGCGAATCGACGTGAAGCGAATGCGCGAAGAGCGCAAAGAACGCGCACTCGAACGCATGCGAGACGCCGGACTCGGCAGTATGCTTCTCATCGACGACCCGAACATCCGGTACGTGACTGGCCTCGCGATGACGGGTGGGTCGGGTGCGGACCACTACTCACTCCTCATGGAGGACGGAAACGTCGTCCACTGGGACACCGCGGACCACGCGAGCAACCAGAAGTACAACTGTCCGTGGCTGAACGACATTCGCTACGCGTGTCCGGGACTCGGAAACGTCCCGCGTGCGTCTGGCCGCGACTCCGCCCGGTCGTTCCTCATCGACAAGATGGCACAGACCGTCGTCGACGCGCTCGAAGAGTACGACCTGACGGACGAACCGATGGGCATCGACTCGGGGAATACGGGACTGCGCAACGCGTTCGAGGCGAAAGGCGTCGACGTCCGTCCCGCCGAGACGGCCCGCGTGATGGAAGACGCACGAAAGACGAAGACGGAAGACGAAATCGAGTGTCTCCGACAGGTCGCCGCAATCTGTGAAGCGGGGTTCCAGGCTATCGTCGACAACGCGAAACCGGGCAAGCGCGAGTCAGAGGTGTGGGGCGACGCCGTCCGCGAACTCTGGCGACACGGCGCGATGGCACAGGGTGGCTACATCACCTCCGGACCGAACACGTGGCCGAAACACCAGGCCAACACCACAGACCGGATGATTCGACCCGGTGATATCGTCTACGCCGACTTCTACAACATCGGCTACCTCGGTTACCGGTCGTGTTACTACCGGACCTTCTCGATGGGCGAACCGACGCAGGAACAGAAAGACGCCTACGAGACGGCACGTGACAACCTCTACGCCGTCCTCGACGAGATAGAACCCGGGAAGACTACCGACGAAATAGCGATGGCGTTCCCGGACATGGAGGGCGAACACGCCGACTGGTACGGTGCCGACGAACACTGGCAGATGACGACGAACCACTGGGCACACGGACTCGGCCTCCAGTTGTACGAAGTCCCACTCATCTGGCGTGGCCTCTCGCCGGACCACCCCATCGAGATAGAAGAAGGGATGACGATGGCAGTCGAGACACAGGAACCCGCAGGCAGACAGGGCGTCCGCGTCGAAGAGATGGTCGTCGTCCGCGACGACGGTGTCGAACTGCTCAGTCAGTGGCCCGTCGAAGAGATTACCGTCGTCGACCACTGAGGACGCCCACTCGGGGCGGACGCTGACCGGGGCGGTGACCGATTCGGAAAGTAGTGTCGGTGAGTACACCTTTTTGCCCTCAGTTCGAAACTGCAGCCGGCTAAAATTTTTACAATTTGTAAAATTTGTACGGGAGAGTTCCGGAGATGGCATATCCGGGAAGGAAAGAGAACCATAGCATCCAGACCACCTTTCACGAGTATATGATTATCATTTGAGAATTTTTGGGACAGTCCCCCTTTTAGGTCCCCCTACGATGCCGGTTACGTCTCGTCGAAGAGCAGTCCGAACGTTGTCTGTTCGGCCAGCCTGAGATGACGATTGAACGTCGGTTGCGTGATGTCCAACATCGCCGCGACTTCCTGTCCCTCTGAGTGTCGGGGCCACTCGAAGTAGCCCGCCGAGTACGCAGTCTTGAGGACTTCGAACTGTCTGTCAGTCAGTTGGTCGCCCACCAGTTCTTCGAGTTGGTCGACAGTCTGAATCGGACGATGTGTCTCGCGCTTGGCGACCAGTTCCGTCTCCGGATACGACGACTGGAACCGCTCGGCGACGGCTCGGGGGCTGACACCGCGTGGGAGTTCGACGACGAGGCGGCCACCAGACGCGTCGGCAGACGCACTGGTGACCACAGCACCGAAATCGGCAAAGAGCGATCCGAACCAGTCGTCTGTGCGGACTTCGACGACACACGAATCGTCACCGTCGTGGACGACGTCGAACGCGCTGTGCTCGTCGGAGAGACTGAGCACAGATTCGTCTGCACCGACCGGGTTGTCGTCCGCGTCGACGGTGTAGTAGGTGCTTACAGAGCCGTTCGGGCGTCGAATCATCCGCTCGTATTCGACGGTCCGTTCGGCCTCACTGGCGAGCGCGACGAAGTACAGTCGTTCGTCCTCGACGGCGAACTCGAGTTCGGTTGAGTGGTCGGATTCGAGTGCTCGGCGTCGTTCGATAGTCGTGATGGTATGCCCAATCGAACGTCCGAGTTCGGCCAAGACCTGCCGCTCTCGGTCGGTGAAGGCGGACGGTTCGTCCGCATAGACGACGAGCACGCCGTGTACTCGCTCGTCGTGGACGAGCGGAATCGCACAGCACGATTGGAATCCCTCTCGGAGTGCCTGTTGACGCCACTGACCGCGTGCAGGTGCGGTGACGATGTTCTGGACGACGTGAGACGCTCCCGTCTGTATCGCCTTCCACGCCGGGTGTGTCTCGAGTGTGCGGTCACTGACCGCGGTGTCGACCGTTCCCGCACCGTCGGCGGTTGCCCTGCTCCGGAGCGTGATACTGTCCCCCGAGACAGTCGGTTCGCCGACCCACGCGAGACTGTAGTCACCGCCGACGACGAGGCGTTCGCAGACGGCCCGTTCGACGCTCGACCGACTCGATTCACGGACGAGTGTCTGCTCGATGTCGCGCACCATCGAATTGAGACGGCGGAGTCGTTCGGCACGCGTCGTCTCGCGCTCGAGTTCTTCTTCTCGCCGTTCTATCTCGCGCTCGCCAGCGACGTGGTTGAGTCCCGCTTCGAGTCGCGCCGCCAGAATCTGTGCCACCTCGATGTCGTCCGTCTGAAATTCGGGGGCCGTGTGGCCCACGACGAGGACGCCTCGACCCGACAGGGGAAGCCGCAGTTCCGATTCGATATCGTCAGCCGATGGAAAGCCCACACAGTCAGTCGAGCCCGTCGAGCGGGTCGGTTCGTTCTCGACGAAGACGCTCCAAATCGGGCTGTCGCCGGGGACGACACGAGCGTGGTCAGAAAGCGGCACCTCGAAACGAGACTTAGCCGCCGCAAGTTCGAGCGCTCCCGTGTCTTCGTCGTACAGAAACACGCGAACCGCAGGAAACGCCAACACCGTGGTTGCCGCCTCGACGGCAGTCTCTGCGACGGCGGTCAGCGAATCGGCCTCCGTCAGTCGCCGAGTCGCGTCGTGGAGCGACTCTAAGGTCTGTTCTCGGCGATGCTGGTCGGTGACGTCACGGCTGACAGTGACGAGTCGCGAGACTGCCCCCGCGTCGTCACGAATTGGATACAGGCGTCCATCGACCCAACGGACCTCGCCGTCGTCACGGCGGACACGGTACTCGTACTCGTACTCGTCGTCCGTGTTGGCCGTCGGAGCGGAGAGCGTCGCCGTCACCTCGTCGAGGAACGAGACGAACCCGCTTCGGTCGTCGGGATGTATCATCTCCGTGAACGCCAGCGGGTCGGCGCTCATCGCTTCGACCGACTGCCCCCAGATATCTTCGGCGGCAGGGCTGAGATAGTAGGTTTCGGAGAAGTCGACCGACGTGAGGTGAATGACTTCGTTGACCGCCGACGCGATTTGGCGGAACTGGCGTTCGCTCTGGTGTAGGTCCTCTTCCCGGGCTTTCCGTCGGGTGATGTCCCGCGAGATACCGAGAACGCGTTCTTGCCCGTTGATGGTCGCCGGCGTCGTGTTCACTTCGAACCAGCGGTGCTCACCGTCTGCAGTCTCGACCAACCACTCGACGGACTCCGCGTCTCCGGTCTCTGCGACTCGCTGGATAATCTCTCGCGCCCGAGACTCTGTGTACCCAGCCTCGGTGACGCTCAGCCCGTCGACACCACGTTCTCGAATCGTCTCGGGTTCGTACCCGAATACGTCCACATACGTCTCGTTGACGGCGACGATTTCGAGCGTCTCTGGGTCGAATACGGCAATCGCGTCGTTGACTTTGTTGAATATCTGTTCGTACTCACGCTCACCCCGTGTCTCCGCCGTCTCCCGTGCGAGAGAGACCAGGCGGTTACAGAGCAACGCGTACTCCGACGGCGAGTCGGTTCGCGGGAAGCACTCGTCGATTCCGGCCTCCATCGACTTCCTCGCCGCCTGTTCGAACGGGTCGTCGGTCACCCAGGCCGTCGGGAGATGCGGATAGCGAGTCGCAACCGCGCGAACGAACCCCAACCCAGAACCGCCGTCGAACACATCGGTACAAACGACGGCATCGGCCGCCCGGGCATCGAGGAGTTCGAACCCCGCCGAACGGGACGTCACCGTCGTCGTTTCGACGCCACGCTCTTCGAACCCCGCCGCGAGACTGTCGAGAGACGAGTCGTCGGCCCCCGCGAGGAGCACAGAAACCACCGTATCTGTCCCCGAACTCATACACGAAATGTGCGAATCCGTACCAAAAATCCATCGGCGACAGACAGCCTCGTACACTGGATTCCAACGCGTACAGCCACAGAGCGTCGGTCTGGAGTCGAATACGAGTTTCTGAGAGCAGGATAGCAATCGTGTCGGGTGGAGGGCCGAACGCGGGGAGAGAAAGTGTCAGAGGCGATGGGAGGACGGCGTTCGGGGGTACCGCCCGTGGTGTTTCCACCGCAACGTTGCCTACGTGACTACCCCTTACGTCAGTATCTACAACAGATGTTTCCAGTGGGTGACGAGACACACTACACATGTAGTGTCACTAGATAGAGAGTACGTTCGAGCGGCCGCCGGAGTCGAACTTCTCGTCGGCCTCACTCGGTTTCGTGCGACTCGTGGCGGTGGCTGACCGCTTCGGGCGCGAGCGACGCGTGTTTGACCACGGCGTCGAAGTACTCCAAGGGCCGTGCCTCACCCGTGGAGATACCACGAGACGGTGCGTCGAGGAGGGTCTGTTCGATGAACCACTCGGCAACGACCACTTTGCGGGCGTCGTTACTGGTGTCGATTTCGCGTTGGGCGTTCGCGACGAGGAGACTCGCGGTGACGACGTCGAAGACGTAGTCGGCGAGTCGCTTGGCCTCGTGTTGGGCGTACTCGGTACTCGCGTCTGCGAGCGTCGCGAGCGCCCGTGACAGTTCCTCGAGTTCTTCGCTAACCACGTCGGCGAGGTGTTCGAGATGTGGGTTTCCGGCCGAATCGAGGAGCGTCTCGACGTGAGAGCGAAGCGTCTCGTGGGCCGACTCGCGCTCGAACGTCCGCAACAGGTCGAGCGCGAGGATGTTCGACGTCCCCTCCCAGATGGGGAGCACCTGCGCGTCTCGGTAGAGTCTGTGGGTGACGAACTCCGACACGTAGCCGTTACCGCCCTGAATCTCCATGGCGTACGAGGCGGTGTCGACGGCCATCCGTGCGGTTCGGTGTTTGGCAATCGGTGTGAGCACTCGCATCAACCGAAACGCGTCGTCGTCGTCGTGGTTGCGTTCGTATCGGTCCAGCCACTTTCCGGCCTCCATCGCGAACGCGAGCGCCGCCTCGTAGTCGACGGTCATCTCGAACAGGTCGCGTTTCATCAGCGGATACTCCTCGACGGGGTTCCCGAACGCTTCGCGATTCGCCGCCTTGATTTTGCTCTCCAAGAGCGCCCGACCCATGATGCCGACTGCGCCCACCGCGTTGGTGATTCGCTCCCAGTTGAGCATCGTCGTCATGTACTTGAAGCCGCGTTCGGGTTCACCGACGAGATAGGCTTCCGCACCGTCGAACTCGACTTCGCCCGTCGGGACACTTATCGTCCCGAGTTTGTCTTTGAGGCGACGATACAGTTGGTCGTTCAGTCCACCGTCACGCGTCCGGTGGGGGACGAGAAACAGCGAGAGGCCTGCAGTGCCGTCGGGTGCGCCGGGGCGACGAGCGAGTGCCAGCGTTCCGTCGGCGTCGATGTTGCTGCAGAACCACTTCTCGCCGGTGAGTTCGTACGTCCGGGTCTGAACCGCGCCACCGTCGCTCTCTGCGGTCACGGGTTCCGGCGACTCGTCGCCTGTCACCGCCGCCTCGCCGGGTTCTGCCACTGTCTCGACAGCACCGACGTCGCTCCCGCCCTGCTGTTCGGTGAGGAACATCGCACCCTCGATGACGGAGTCGGACGAACGGCTCGTAAGCGCCTCGAAATAGTCGTCGAGTTCGCCGTCGGCGTCGTGATTCCGCAAGACGAGCGCCGCACCAGCAGTCATCGACACGGGACAGACGAACCCCACGTCGACGTACGAGAGAAGCAACTGCATCGTGAGCGTGTGAACGAGTCCGAGCGGTTCGTTCCGACCCGACGGCGGGTCGAACGCGTCCGCGACGATGCCGGATTCGTAGGTGAGGCGCTCGTTTTCGTGCTGTGCGGGGTGGTATTCGACCACGTTCTGGACGTTCCCGTCTCTATCGTAGGTGTGGAGTTCCGGGCCGTTGTCGTCTATCACGTCGGCGTTGTCCGCGATAGTGGTGCCGACGAGTTCCCCGAACTCGTCTAAGCGACTCGTCGCCCACTCGAACTCACTTTCGGGATAGACGCGCTCTGCCTCCGCTCGCAACGCCGGGTCCAGACGCCAGTAGTTGACGTGTCGTCCCTCGTCGTACGTACTGTAGTCGAACGGCGTGTCCGTCATATGGTATCTAGAACCACGATTCGCGGTAAATGTGTTCTGGAACTGAGAATAGATTGTGAGTCGTTTTCCGGTCATGGTCGTCGACGAACTCTCAGTCGGCAGGCGATGCCGCATCACGGACCGGCATCTCCCAGCGGACGACGAGCACCGCCCCGAGGAGGAACAACACACCGAGAGACGCGATAGCGACGAAGGGAGTCGCCACGTCCGCGACGACACCGGTGAGTGGTTTCAGCGGTGTCCGCACCAGTGCGTACAGCATCGACGCGGCGCTCAAGACGGTTGCGCGGTTCGTCGACCCTATCCGGTCGTTGATGTAACCATTGGCGAGCGGAGGCAGTACCGTTCGCGCAGATTTGACGAGGACGAACGCCGGGAGTGCTGCCATGGGGACGACGAGTGGAACGAGGAGAAACACGGCGACGACAGCGGGAATACAAACGATTGCCCCACGTGTGGTCAGTCGTGCTTCTATCTCGTCTGTGAAGTACCCCGATGTGGCCATAACGACGGTGAAGCCAGCGTAGATAGGGCCGAGACTCGTCTCGGGGAATCCGACCGGGCCTGTCAAAATCGGTTGGACGTAGGTGTTCGCCGCGCTCGTGACGCCCAAGAATAGCCCGAGATACAGAACCGTCGAGCGTAACGGCGGCTTGGTCAGGTGTCCTTTGAGGACAGAAACGGCTCCGGCGATACTCTCCTCGCCGTCGTCATGGGTCGTCGTCACCGCTGGCAACGACAGCGCGACGACACACGAAACGCCGAGGGTGGCCACACTGGCGGCAAACGGGAACCGGGGGTCGAACTCGTACAACACGCCCGCCGAGAGCATCATCACCGCACTGACCCACTGGTTGACTGCGGCACCACGGCCACGGACGCGAGTGAACGACGATTCGTCGAATTGGGTCTGGAGCGTCTCGTAGAGCCACGCGTCGATAGTTCCCGACCGAAACACGGCGCCGAGTGCCCACAGCGCGTACAACACGGCGAACACGACGAACCGCTCTGCGACGAGAAAGCCGGCCAGCGACGCCGCGAGCAGCGCAGACCCGAAGAAGAGACTGCCCCGACGCCCGAACCGGTCGCTGACGTACCCTGTCGGTATCTCTCCGCCGACGACGACGACGGCCGTCAGGCTTCCGAGAAGCCCAATCTGCGTGAACGACAGGTCACGCCACACCAAAAAGAGCGTGAACACGGGCGTGACGAACCCGTAGGTGGCCGTCGCTTCGTAGAGATAGTACTTCGCCAGTACCGGCGGTGGCCGCCACCGCGTTCGCTGGGTCTGCGTCACGGATATTCGAACTGTTCTCTCGCTCCGCTCCGGTTCGAGTGCACGAACGACGGTCCAGTCGGTATCGACAAAACTGTTCGCTGACAAAAATTTTTGTACCGGAACCGATAGGTCAGAGCGAGAACGCTGTCGCTCCCGGTGCGACGACGGACACGAACGGTATTCCGAGTGCTGAGACGAGTCGCGTCGCTATTCGGGACGGACGACTTCGTCGCAGGAGTAACACTCTGCGAAGACGCCAGTCGTCCCTTCGCTCTCTTCGAATTCGATGAGTTTCTGTCCGGGTGAGAGTTCGGCCCCGCACTCCGGACATCGGCCGATGGACGACGAATCGTTGTTCATAGCACGCTCCGAACGCGGTGGTCCTGAATCACGTCAGTTCGATATTCTGTCGCCGTCGCTATAGTCGTTTCCCGGGTCGCAATATCCGAACACACCGCCGACTCGGTGAACCTCACCAGACACCACCGCACGACAGTGAGGTGAAGGCTTATCCCGACGGAGTGTGACGGTTTTTCGCATGCAACCGCGTCCATCCACGTTCTCTATCGTCGCCCGCGACCCGGACCAGAACGCCGTCGGCGTCGCCGTCCAATCGAAGTTCATCAGCGTCGGGTCTGTCGTCCCGTTCGTGAGCGCCGACGCGGGTGCGATTGCCACTCAGAGTTTTGCGAACGTCGCCTACGGTCCCGACGGCCTCGACTTGCTTCGAGACGGTCACACCGCCGACGAAGTCGTCGAGCGACTGACCGAGGCGGACGACGACGCACCGAGTAGACAGGTTGGAATCGTCGGCCAAGACGGAAGTGTCGCGGCTTTCACGGGCGACGACTGCTTCGACGTGGCCGGGGACATGCAAGGAGCGACGTACACCGTCCAGGGCAACATCCTCGAAAACGAAGCGACCCTCGACGCGATGGCAGAGGCCTTCGAGACGACGGACGGTGGCTTACCCGAACGCCTGCTCGCCGCCTTGCACGCCGGAAACGATGCCGGTGGCGACAAACGGGGTGAGCAGTCGGCGGCGATGTACATCGCCAAACCCGACGGCGGATACGACGGCGGCAACGACCGCTGGGTCGACGTCCGTGTCGACGACCACGAACACCCGATAGACGAACTCGAACGCGTGTTCCAGCTCTACGACATCACGCTCCTAGAGCGCGACGAACCGGACGAGATAGTCTCACTCTCCGGGGAGACGGCGGAAGCAGTCTGCGAGACGCTCGCTGACCTCGGATTCTACGAGGAGGCGCCGGACGGCGAGTTCGGCGAGGCGGCAGTCGAAGCGCTCGAATCGTTCCGCGGGATGAACAACTTCGAGAATCACTCGCTTTCGGTCCTCGAAGACGCCATCGCCCGTGGGTGGAGCGACGCCGACGGTGAGGGTGAACAACGACTCGTCGAAGCTATCTGGCACGGCCTCTCACGCCTGGAGCGAAAATAGGGGACGTGGGCCTGTCGAACACCGCTATCAGGTGTACGACTCCACCCCATCGTCTCACTCGTCTCGAGCTGTCTTCAGGTCGAGCCGTGGAGCAAACGACTCGTACGTCTCATCGCTCGAAACGATAGTATCGCCGCCTGATTCGACGAGGTGAAGCGCATCGAACGGTGTGAACCCGTGGTCTTCGACGTATGTCGCAGCGGCGACGACTGTATCTACGTCACCGCGAACGTCCAACAGGGAAGCGGCATTTGTGACGACTCGCTCTGTATCTCGCCCTTCGCGGTATGCAACCATGAGGAGTTCGACGAGTGTGAACTGAGACGTCCATAGTTCGTCCTGATGGTCACGGTATACCGCCTCTGCAGCGTCACCAAGCCAGTCTTCGTCCTTGATGAGCGCCAGAAGGAAGTCTGTCTCCGCGTACATTCAGCGCCCAGCCTCGTCTAGTGCCGCGTCACGCCCTTCTTGACGGAGTTCTGCTGCCGTCTTTTCGACGTCTGCGAACTCAGAACGCAGGGCATCGAGCGGGTCATCCTCGATTGGAATCAGCTTGATGCCGTCGTGAAGCTGGACGATGTGGTAGTGGTCACCGTATCGCTCCCGAATCTCTTTTGGGAGCGTCAGGCGCCCTCGGCCATCGAGCGTCGCTTCGGACATACTCTCGTATAGCGTGGGTGAGTACAAGAATTTTCCCCAGATTCACTCGGATACCCACTCGACCAGTTCCGTCGGGTTTGCTGAACTCACTCTCTGTTCGGTACGCAGTCCGTGTCACTTTCTGTGAAGTTCGACAGACTCGACTGCGCCAAAAACACGGGGACGCGCCGCTCAGTCGAACGTCAACGCGTCGCTCAGTCGAGCTTCCCGTTCAGCACTTTCGCCGCCGTGAGCACCGGGTCCCACGTCGGACTGAACGGCGGCGCGTACGACAGGTCGAAGTACTCCAGTTCGCCGACAGTCGTCCCGGAGTGCAACGCGGCGGCGACGGTGTCGATTCGTTTGGCGACGCCTTCACGGCCGACCATCGCGGCACCGAGGACGCGCTTCGACTCGCGGTCACCGACCAGCGTGATGTGAATCGGTTTCGCGCCGGGGTAGTAGTGGGCACGAGACGACGCTTTGATAGTGACGCTCACCGGGTCGAATCCGGCCTCGCGTGCGTCGTCTTCGTCGACGATGCCCGTGCGGGCCGCTTCGAGTTCGAACGCTTTCACCGCTGCCGTCCCTGCGATGTCGCCGACCGGTGTCTCCTCACCGGCCATCGTCTGGCCGATTGCTCGACCGGCCCGGTTCGCAGTGAGCGCGAGTGGGACGTAGTCCGCGTCGCCCGTGACGACGTTTCGTGCCTCGGCGCAGTCTCCAGCGGCGAACACGTCGTCGGCGCTCGTCCGCCCGAACTCGTCGGTTGCGATAGCACCGGTCTCACCGAGTTCGATACCAGCCTCGTCCGCCAGTTCCGCGTTGGGTGCCACGCCGACGCCGACGAGTGCGAGGTCGACGTCGTAGGTGTCGTCGCCGACGACGACGCCGTCGAGCGTCTCCCCGTCGCCGGTAAAGCCATCGACTGCCGTGTCGAGGTGGAGCTGTATCCCCTCCTCTCGGAGGTGGTCTTCGACGTGTTCAGCGACCATCTCACCGAACGGGTCGAGGACGTGTGGGAGCATCTCGAAGAGGTGGACGTCGACGTCGTAGGCGTCGAACGCCTCGGCCATCTCGATACCGACGTACCCCCCGCCGACGATGGCGACTGCCGACGGCGACTCCGTCCGCATCGCGGCGTGGACGGCCTTCGCGCTGTCGAGACTGTGGAGCGTGTGGACGCCGTCTAACTCCATCCCCTCGAAGGGCGGTTCGATAGCCCGTGCCCCCGTCGCGACGAGCAACTGGTCGTACGATTGGGTGAACTCCCCGTCGGGTGCCGCGACGGTCACCTCGTGAGCGTCGGTGTCGATACCGACGACTTCGTGGTGGAGTCGAAGGTCGATATTGCGCTCTTCGACGAACTCCTGTGGAGAGACCCGCAACAGGTCGTCGAACTCCTCGACGGCACCTTTGATGTAGTACGGCATCCCACAGGCCGCATACGAGACGTACTCGCCCTTCTCGAAGACGACGACGTCTCTCTCGGGATGTTCTCGTTTGAACTTACTCGCCGCACTCATTCCTGCGGCGTCACCGCCGACGATGACTATCGGGTCCATACCTCTCTGTTCTCGGAGGAGCCGTTAATATATTGCCCTTACTCCACAAGAGCACCTCGAAAATCAGTGGGCCGACGTCGTGGTGAAATTACGCGGAGAGGTCCTCGATGACGGAGCGAAGGACGTCTTCGCCACGCATCCCGACGACGCGTTTCTTCGGTTCGCCGTCGGCGAAGAACAGCACGTTCGGGACGCTCTGAACCTGATACGCACCGGCGAGTTGCTGGAACTCGTCGATGTCTACTTTGGCGGCGACGGCATCCGTCTCCGCCGCCAGCGTCTCGACGATGGGTTCGAGCATATCACAGGGGCCACACCAGTCGGCGTAGAAGTCGACGAAGACGACACCGTCCCGGCCGACGACTTCCTTGAACTGCTCGACAGATTCGATGTGTATCGGTTCGTCAGTCTTCAGTTCCGATTCGGACATGTACGGAAGCGTATTCACTCGGAGACCTTAACAGTATTGTTTGCTCAAAGCAATTCTATAGCCGCACAACTCGGCGTCTCGTGTAACCCAACAGAAGAATACGCAGTCTCACCCGGTACTCGTCTCCGCGCACATCGCAACGTGGTGGCAGGGGAGGAGTGGTGGTTTCGCCCACGTCAGCCGAGGATGTTCTTGAGGGCGGGGCGTTGCTGGACGAACTCCATCTTCTCGATGATGGCGTCGACGCCGAGGATGCGGCCCGCGGCGAGGGTGCCGATGATGAGGAACATCAGGAAGCCGAACAGGTCACCGTTGACGTATCCGTGCGCCCAGTCGGCGTTCCCCAGGTAGAAGAACACCATCAGGAAGCCACCGAAGAAGGCGGCGAGTCTGGTGAGTGCTCCGATGAGGATGCCGAGACCGATGAGGGTCTGTCCGAGCGGAATCATGAAGTTCGTGAATTCGAGCATCCACGGCGTGGAACCCGCCCACGCGAGGAACCCGCTGATGGGTCCGCTCGAGTTCATCAGCCAGCCAGCAGCGCTAAACGGTTCTGGTGCGAGGAACTTACCCATCCCCGCGTTGAGGAACCAGTAACCCGTCAGGACGCGGACGAGCACGAGGACGTATCCGGTCACGCCCTGCGAGTAGTCGAAGTCCATGCGGTTCCCCATCATCTCGATTTGTCCGGTAGTAGCCATTCTAAGTCACCTTACAACTGGATAATAGACCCTAGAGAGAATATAAGCTGAGTATCATTTCCGAATCCAGGGAATTGGGAATCATCGATATTCGCCTCGTGAGAACGACAGACAGTCCCGTGTTACGAGTCGTCACAGACGTGTTCGCGACAGTCAGAGTTGGGCGACGAGGTCACGAGAGATGTCGCCTTCTCGATAGACAGTTCCATCGTGTTCTTCGGCAAACGTGTCGGCGTCCCCGGAGTCGGAAAACGGGATGAGGTCGTTCCCCATCGCTCCCTTGATATCGGTGCCGGCGACGTAGAACAGGTCGGACTTCCTGCCGAAGGCGTCGGGTTCGAGGTGCGCAGTGATGAACGTGGCCCCACCGTCGTCGAAGAGTTCGTAGTCGACGGCGCTGTAGTCTGTGAGGTATCCCACAGCGAGCGTCCAGCCCTCGCTCTCTCGGTCGAAATCGTAGGCGAACGTCTCCCACGCACTGCAAAACCACGCCGGGTTGTCACGGCCTTCGGGTGCGTTGTCGGCATAGAAGAGTTGTCCGACGGGGCCGGGATGTTGTTCGATGACCATCCCACAGACGTCACATTGCTTGCTCCCGGTCAGTGCAATCGGCACTGGGGCGTCGCCACCTCCGGTCCCGTCTCCTCCGAGACAGCCAGCAGTTGCCGCCACACCGACAGCGCCCGCCGTGGACAACACCGACCGACGAGTGACCCGCGAATCGCAGTGCCAGCACATACACACAGTAACGCGCTGTCCGCCAAAGGCCGATTGGTGCAGTCACCGAACCGTACACGTCCGGCGGGGACGAGAACCGTCGTGTTCGGTGGCGCGAGCGAGACTGCCGCAGCGACTGTCGGTGCTTCTTCGCCGACGACGACAGAGATACGGCGGTCGGCCATGCGTCTGAGCGACGCGGTGGTGTCGTCTGCACTGGCAGTGCGGTCGGTGACCCACGCGTCGTAGTCCGTCTCTCTCGTCGACTGCGAGGTCAGAGACGACGCGCTCCCAGTTCCAGACGGTGCCATCGATACGTGTCGCATACGCTTCGGCGGCTTTCGGGTCCGAAAACGGAACCACGGCCGACGCATCGGACGCGTCAGAAGAACTTGGCCCGGTACTGTTCTGCCAATTCCCGGTCGAAGTCGTCGAACGCGACGATATCCTCCGCAGAGAGGTCGTCGTATTGGTCGACGTACGCGGCGGCGTCTTCGCGCGACGAGAACGCGAGGGGGTTCGTCATCATCGGGTCGTCGACCCGGTCGGGATTCATCTCGAGGACGTACGACGCCGTCTGTCCGTCGACGAGTTCTTTGGACTCGTGGTCGTGGACCCACGCTCCAGTCGGGGACGCACCCTCGAACGCCTCGTCGAAGTTCTCGGGGACAGCGGCGAAGGCGGTCAGACATCCGGTCGAGCAGAAGAACTGGTGGTCGTGGCCGTCGTAGGCGAGTTGGGCGTTGTAGTCGGGGAACTCCGCCGGCGTCATCTTACAGACGGAACAGGAGGCGTCGTCGGGGACGGACGCCGGTTCGACGGCGTTCTCACCCGAGTCGGCCGAGTCCCCGCCGCTGAGACATCCGGCGAGGGCGGTGGTCGCAGCAAATCCGGTGAGTGTCAGATACGTCCGTCTCGTCGGAGCGAAGTCGGATGCGTTGTCGTCCATGCGCAGGCCTAATCGAGATACTTCGAAAAGTAGATTGGTTCAATCACCACAACACTCCTCAGAATATAACTTCGCTAATATATAAATAGACGCGAATTTAGTTCGTTTCCCGGATGGAGTGTTGTTCTAGAACCGAACGTCTATCGAGATAGGAGGCGCTAGTCAGACGCCCCTCGACGCGGCGGTGGTTATCCCTGCCCGACCATCTGGTCTTCGTCGTCCCACTCGCGCTTGCGGAGTTCGTACTTCTGAATCTTCCCCGTCGCCGTCTTGGGGATGTCGTCGACGAACTCGAACTCGCGGACGACTTTGTACCCGGCGAGTCGTTCGCGGGTGTAGTCGGTCAGTTCCTCGGCGGTGACGCCGGGGTTTTCGGTGTCGCCGTTCGCCGGGACGACGTACGCCTTCGGCGTCTCGCCCCACTTCTCCGAGGGGGCGGGGATGACGGCCACGTCGCCGACTGCGTCGTGGTCGAACAGGGTGTCTTCCAGTTCGACCGACGAGATGTTCTCACCGCCGGAGATGATGATGTCTTTCTTGCGGTCCTGGATGGAAATCATGCCGTCTTCGTTGACGACGGCGAGGTCACCCGTGTGGTACCAGCCTTCTCTGCGGTCGTTGAAGGCCTCGTCAGTCTCTTCGGGCTTGTTCCAGTACTCTTCCATCACCTGATTGCCGCGCACGACGACTTCACCGATGGTGCTGTCGTCTCGCGGCACCTCGTTCCCGTCTTCGTCGACGACCTGAAGGTCCGTCCCGAGGGGGGCGACGCCCTGTCGTTGCTTCAGCGAGAACCGAAGGCCGCCTTCGTCCGGAATCAAGCGGCGCGCGTCGGAGGTTGCGATGAGGGGTCCGGTCTCGGTTGCACCGTACAGTTGGGTGAACTCCCACCCGAACTCGTCTTCGGTGTAGCGAATCGTCGCACTCGGTGCTGCGCTCCCGGCGGCAGTCACGCGAATCGGGTTCGACCCCGTGTACGCAGGGTCGTTCTCCTCGGCGTACTCTCGCAGAATCGAGAGGACCGTCGGCGCACAACAGAAGAACGAGACGTCTTCGTCGGTGATGGCGTCGAACACGTGTTCGGCGTCGACGCCGCGCGTGCAGACGTGTTTCGCACCGCGACCAGTGATGGCGTAGATGTGGCCCCACCCGTTGACGTGGAACATCGGGAGCGTCCACAGGTAGACGTCGTCGTCTGAGATGTGGTGGTGAATCGTCACCAGTTGCGCGTGGAGCGATTCCGTCCGGTGCGTCCGACAGACACCCTTCGGGTCGCCCGTCGTCCCCGAGGTGTAGTTGATGGTGATGATTTCGTCTTCGGACATCTCCGGGCGCTCGTAGGCGTCCGGGTCCGCGTCGTCGAGGAACTCCTCGAACCCTATCCAGTCACCATCGACCGCTGCAGGGTCGTTGGTCACGAACACTTCGGCCGGAACGTCGTCGCGCACCGCCTCGATTTTGCTCGCGAACTCGTAGTCGGCGTAGACGACGTCAGTCCCGGAGTCGGAGAGCAGGTACTCGTAGTCGTCCGGCGTGAGTCGGTAGTTCAGTGGTACGTGAATCGCACCACACTGCATCGAACCGAAGGCCGCTTCGAGGTGGTAGTGGGTGTTCGGGTCCAGCACGGCCACACGGTCCCCCTTCCCGATACCACGCGACTGCAACGCCGCAGAGAACTGGTCGACTCGCGCCCCGAATTCGGCGTACGAAAACCGCTCACCGTCGACGCCGACGATGGCTTCGTAGTCGCCGTAATACGTTCGCGCCCTGTCGAGGAAATCCGTCACGAGTAACTGTTTCTTCATTCGTGAAAAACCGGGCAGTCGAGCGCACTAAACGCACCACTTGCGGCAACATTTCGACCGCTCGATACGAAGACCACAATATAACGGGAGTGTGCTGGCCACCACCGTAAACCGGCCAACGATGACAGGTCGTCCGTGTGAGTCGGACGACGGTAGCCTGTCAGTTGTGTGAACCGGACAACGGGGGCAGTCGGGACTGGCGTCGCCGAACTGAACACCTTTCACTGGCGGGCGCCTCGGGGTCGGTGAATGACGACGCCGACGCTCCTCGTCGCCGGAACCGCGAGTCACGTGGGAAAGAGCACCGTCGCCGCGGGTTTCTGTCGCCTCCTCGCAAACCGCGGCGTCGTCGTCGCCCCGTACAAGGCACAGAACATGAGCAACAACGCCCGCGCAGTCGCAGTCTCGGCGGGTGACGGTTTCGGCGAAATCGGCGTCTCTCAGTACGTCCAGGCCCGCGCAGCGAGAGTCACGCCGGTGACCGACCACAACCCGGTGCTGCTCAAACCCCACGGCGACGGTGCGTCCCAACTCGTCGTCCACGGCCGGGTAGTCGGCGTGAACACTGCCGGGGACTACTACACCGACGACTGGCACCGCGCCCGCGACGCCGCACGCACGTCTTACGAGCGACTCGCCGCCGACGCGGACGTCGTGATTGCCGAAGGTGCGGGTTCGATTGCGGAGATAAACCTCCACGACCGGGACCTGGCGAACGTCGAAACCGCGCGGTTTTCGGACGCCGACATCCTCCTCGTCGCCGATATCGAACGCGGTGGCGTCTTCGCCAGTCTCGTCGGGACGCTCGAACTCCTCCCGGCGGACCTCAGAGAGCGCGTCGTCGGCGCGGTTATCACGAAGTTCCGTGGCGACCCGAGCCTCCTCGAATCCGGACTGGAGGCGTTCGAAGACCGGACCGGTGTCCCCGTCCTCGGTGTCGTCCCGTACGACGACCCCGGGTTGTCCGAAGAAGACAGCCTCTCACTCCCAGCAGCGAGCGAGCGGGCGACTATCGGTGCCAACGACGGCATCCCCGACTCGCAATCCATCACCATCGGTGTGTCGCGGTTGCCGCGCATCTCGAACGCGACGGACTTCGAACCCCTCGCCGAGGTTCCGGGCGTACGTGTCTCGTATCTCCCACTCGACGTGTCGCTCTCGGATATCGACGGCGTGGTTCTCCCCGGCAGCAAGAACACCGTCGACGACTTACTCGCAGTTCGCGAGGCGGGATTCGACGCCGAACTCGCCGCCTTCGACGGGCCCATCGTCGGCATCTGCGGAGGGTATCAACTCCTCGGAGAGCGAATCGAGAACGCCGACGTAGAGAGCACACGAGACGTGACGTCAGTCGATGGACTCGGATTCTTGCCGACGGTGACGGCGTTCTCGACGGAGAAACGAGTCGAAGCGGTCACCGTCGAGTTCGAGGGAGCAGGCCCACTCGCCGGCGCATCGGGCCCCGTCGAAGGCTACGAGATACATCAGGGAACGACACGCGTCGTCGGCGAGGCGGAGCGAATCGCAGGCGACGGGGCCGCCGTGGGGAACGTCGCAGGCACCTACATCCACGACCTGTTCGCGAACGAGGCACCGCGAGCGGCGTTCGTCGACGCAGTGTACGAACACGCTGGGGTTGACCGGCCGGACGAAGAAGCAACAGCAGCGGCGACAGACCCGTACGAACGGGCCGCCGCACTTCTCGAGACACACGTCGACCTCGAACGCGTCCTCGACTCGCTGGGAGTGTGACTCCCGGACCTCAGGCCTCTCGAATCGCCACCTGGTGGTGACCGACGTGGAGGTATTCGAGTCGCGAGACGGTCGGTGAGCGCGGGAGGTCTATCATCCCGAGTGCCTCGTCGTAGTGGACTGCGCCGTACTGGTCGAGAGAGAGTGACCCAGTGACGACACCACCGTAGACCTCTGCCTGCCGGAGGTTGACCGAACCGGACCCATCGACCCCGGCGGGGGCGTAGATGAGGCCAACGAAGTAGACGTTGATGGGCGAACTGTCTCCCTTTATCTGGGCGTCGAACGACGATGTCCCGTAGATTCGGAGACGTGGCGATTCGTGGCCCGGGACCGTAACGGACGTCCCCTGTGTCATCTGGAAATCGTATCCGTTCGGGTTCGGCGACTCACCGAGGATAAAGATGGTGACGTTGCCGGGTCCCTCGACGGTCATCTCCGCGAGTTTCCCCGACGACTTCTCCAGTTGGATGTAGTCACGGACAGCGAGTGTGATGTCACCCCCCGACGTATCGAGCGTGAGTTTCGACCCACTCAAGGTGAGGTCTTTCAGATAGTACGACCCCGCTTCGATGGTCCCTGACTGTCCAGCAGTCAACACGAGACGGTGGGTTCCGTCGTCGATGTTCGGGTGACCAACGTTGTTGTTGGAGACGCGAATCGCCTCGACCTGGTTTCGAACGTATCCGTCTATCGGTTCGATAGTCGCGACACCGTCTATCTCGGACACGTTCCCGTTGTGGGTGTACGAACCGCTAGGGGCGTAGTCGCTGGTCTCGTTGATGACGTTGGCGTCGCCGTTGAGCGTCGGCCCTCCCGTCATCGTGACCGTGCCACCAGCGTAGACGTCACCCCAGACAGAGGAATCCCCTTTGAGGGTGACGTCACCGACGGCCGCGATGTCACCGTTCTCACCGCTCGAAGCAGTGTACCCACCCGGTATCGTGGAGTCGTAACTATCGGTGTACGCACCGGTCCCAGCGAGTGTGAGCGACCCCGTTCCCGACGTCGCGACGATACCGTTCTGCAGCGAGAAGTTCGACGGAAGCGCGAGGAACTTCACCGACACCGTCTCCTGGGCGTGGTCGTAGGTCACGATGCCATCCGTCTCGTCTTCGAAGTACTGCCCCCACGCCTCGTAGTAGTCGCTTTGGACGGTCACGACGACTTTCGCGTTCGAGAGTCTGTGCGGGCGGTCGGCAGTGGAGTTGGGGTACCACCGCTCGAAGGAGTCAGTCTCGACAACTTCGACTTCCTCGTACAGGTCGTTCGACTCGGTGATACTCACGATGGGGACGGTGAGGGTCCCGTTTCGGTAGTGGAACTCGGGGCGCGCGACCATCGTGGCCGCGTCGCCGTCAGTTCGCCAGACGCCACCACCCTGGTACGCGACAGTCGTGTCGCCGTTCTCGTATATCGTGCTTCCGAGCGTGACGTTGAGAACGCGCGTCGTCGGGTCTGCGTAGTCGGTGTCGGCGTCCTGAATCTCGACACGTATCCACCCGTCGTCGGTCGTCCGGAGTTGGCCGTCACCGGCGGCGACGCCCAAATCGACACTCGACCGGTCGGCGTTATCGAAGACGACGGTACTGGCCCCCGCGTCGAGTTGCCGCATGGCGTGTTCAGCCTTCGAAATCTGGACGTTCTGCCGACTGTCAGTGATAGCGGCACCGCCGGCGACGAGCACCGTCATCGTACCCAGAAGGACGATACCGAGCATCAACACGACGGCGACGCCTTCGGACTGTGCAGTGGTGTCCCGGACGAACGCGTAGAGCCACGGGACTCGAGACGACGACGACGACGAACGAGTCGACAGACGACGCCCACCGCAACGGCGCGGAGGCCTCATGAGATGTTCCTGCTCGTGTCCACCCCGACCCGTTCACCGAGGTCGAGTCTGATAGTTTCGTTCAGTGCGCGGTTGCCACGGAACTTCGGAACCGCGAGTCGGTTTTCGACTTCGTCGTCGCCGATGTTCGTCGAGAGCGCGAACACCACGTCGGCGTGATAGAGCGTCGTGTCGCGCTCGTCAGGCGGGTTCAGTCCGTCGAGGCAGTGGAGGAGTGCGACGCCGTCCGTCTCCACCATCCGGGACTTCAATCGCTGCAAGAGTTCGACGTACGACCAGTGGTCGAGTCGTTCGAGTGCGTCCATCGGGTCGACGATGAGCGTCGTCTCGTTCGGAATCGTCTCGAAGTAACTCTCGACACTCGACGCAGCGGTGGCATCGACGGATATGACCGAGACGGTATCCGTAGTTCGTCGGGCGTCCAGAACGGCTTCGACGGCTTCGCGTGACCGCTCGGTCGTCAGATATCGAGTAGGCCGCCGTCCTGCGAGTTCGTACAGAAAGAGTTCGGACTGACTTGCAGGTGCACCCACCAGTGCGACGACGCTCCCCGTCGGAATCCCACCGAGGAGCATCTGGTCGAGTACGTCGATACCGGTCGGCAGTCGGGTCACCATCCACCCCACCTCTGCGGTCGAACGCCTGTGAGAGGGGTCGGCAAGCCGATGCCGACCCGGCACGAAGGCGAAGTGCGCGTCATATTCAGCAGTATCTATGCGTGCATCCTGTTTCGTTAGTCACTCCCCGACGGAATCTCACGAACGGCCGAGAGTCGGTTACGAGCACATATCACACGGTAAGACAGTCCTAACGAATCGAACGTGACGCGAAGAGAGACGAAAATCGGGACGACGTGCGGAGAATCACTCCAACTCGATGCGAACCTCGACGACGGTGACCGACGACCGGTCCGAGACGTGCGTCGACTCGAGGAGTGCGTGCCACGCTTCGGGCGCGTCTGCGGTCACGTCGACAGAGACGTTCCCAGTCGTGGACACCGTCGTCACGTCCCCACGTTCGAGTCGGACGAGCACGTCCGACTGGCCGGCGATGGCGTCTGTCGATGCCATCGGTGTCGTCGCGGGAACGAGAATCACAGTGTCCGACCCTGCGACGACGAGTTCCGGGTCACGGACGACGACGAAGCCACCGTCTGCCTGTTCGCGGAAGACGCCGCCGCCAGCGTAGACGAGGCGTGTTCCGTCGGCACCGTCGTAGACCAGCGGGCGGAACGTACTCGTGGCGACGACACCACCAGTGTCGTTCCGTACCGTCACCGTCGTGGGGGCACCGAACGAGAGACTCGCTTCGGAGAGTTTCACTTCGGTGGCGCGACTCGGCGCGCCGCGGACCGTGATTTCGGTCGTCGTGTCCGCAATCGCCGTCATCGCTCGCTCGGCGTTGTTACTGCGTTCGACGTCCTGCACGTGGAGTAGTGCCGGGTAGCCGAGCGCGTAGACTATCACGATGGTACTGATGACGAGAGCGAACACGAGGACGAACGAGAGCACCTCGCTCACACCTCGGTCGTCAGTCATCGCGCACCTCTAGCTCGCGGGTTCCATCACCCTGATAGACGAGTCGGAGGCTCTCGCCGTCGAGGCCGGAGGTGGGAACGACCGGTGTGTCAGAGACGAACGGTATCGTCACGGAGTGACCGGACCCGGTGGTCGTGAGCGTGAGGTCGTACTCGTGGGCGACCCCCGTCTCGGAGATGGCGACCGAGTACTGTCCACCAGAGACGGTCGGCAAGTCCACGGTTCGCTCGACGGTTCCGTCTCCGCCAGTCGACCGAACGAGGACGTCCGTCGCTTCGAGTTCCGCGGCGAGTTGCGTCCCGACGACGGTCAATCCCTCCGTCGTCGCCCGGTCGTGCTGGTCGGTGACGATGTCGGCCGCGACGAAGACGAGTCCCGAGATGAGCAGGGTGGCGATGCCGAGCACCTGGATGTAGTTGACCGTCGAGGAGACGGCGCGGTCGGACCGGCGGAACCGACCGAACGACTCAGACATCGTTACCCCCTGCAGTGACCGAAATCGGTGCTTCGTAGCGGAGATTCGCCAGTTCGTAGCGGAGCGTTACGTCGAGTCGCGTGAGGACGGCGCGCGCTGTCGGACCAGCTTCCGGGTCGTTGGAGTAGTCGTCGGGGGACACCACGTCGCCGTCGACGACGAGAGTGTAGCTCCCTGCCGCGTTGGCACCGTTCGAGATGGCTACGGAGGACGGACCCGAGACGCCCTCGTAGAACGCCAGATTCGGCGCGGGTGTCCCATCGATACGTGCGTTGGTGAAGTCGAGTTCGACGGGGTCACCGGCGACGTACGTGGTCTCGTACGTGTACGGGTCGAGCGACCCCGAAGACGCCACGGCGACGGTCAGGTTCGGACCCGACCGGAAGACGAACACCTGCCACGTCGTCGTGCTGTTGGTGACTTCGACGTGGAACGCCTGTGAGTCGAGGGTGGCGACGTCTGTCGCATTCGCGGGGGGAATCTCGGTATCGGTCGAGGCCACTGAGAGCGTGAACGGCCCGGTGTCGGTCACGTTCTCGACGACTGTCCAATCCGACGCCGCCGAGGCGTTGGTGAACGTCAGACTGTCGTTCGTCTGCGAGACGGTGGTCACGGCGTCGACGTCGGTGACGGTCACCGACGTCGCGCGTCCAGTCGCCGCTTGCTGTCGAGCACTGACGGCGTCCCAGTCGGTGACGCCGGCGCGGAGCGTCGCCTCTGCGTCGTCCCGAGACGTAGTGGCGTTCTCGTTGACGCTCGCCACGAGACCGGTGAGTGCGCGTTCGGTGTCGGCACGGTACTGAACCGTGTCGGAGACGTCGACGCGGTCACTGCCGCGAGCGGCGAGCGTCTCGGTGTAGACGGCAGCGTTGAGCACCACCGCGAGGGCGACGAGGAGGATGGCGAGGATGAACGCGCCGACGAGGAGCAGTTGTCCCCGGTCGTCACGTCGAATCGTCTTCAGAGACGCCACGCGACCACCTCCACTTGCACGACGTTGTAGAGCGGACTGTCGGGAGAGACGTCCGAGGCGTAGAAGTTCGACGCCTCGGCGAGCGTCGTGTCGGTCGCCGTCTCGTTCACGTCGGAGAGCACGTCGTCGTCGTAGAGGGTCACGGTGCGAACCGCCCGGATGGCGTCGTCACTGGGCGTCCCCTGTTCGACGAGGGGCCTGGAGACGACGGCTCCGTCGGCCGAGTCGTAGTAGTAGACGTTGACGTTGTAGGCGTAGCCAGCATCCGCTAACGTCCGGTCGAGCGAGTCGCCGAACGCCGTCGGGATGCCCTCGACGTAGTAGCCGTCGTCACCCGTCCCGTGGTACGTGCCGTTGCCATCGGCCCCGGCGTAGGCATCGTCCCAGTACAGGAGCGACGGTGTGAGCGTCTCGGAGGCGACAGCGTTGGCGAGGACACCGCGAGCGAGGTCAGCCTGCTGGGTATCGACTGCCCCGCCAGCAGTCCCCGCCGAGAGTGCCGTGATGCCCGTCGCCTGCAGGGCGAACACGAGCGTCCCCAGCAACAGGACCGCTGCGGCGACGCCTTCGACGGTGAACGCCTGTCCACGGTCGTTCATTTCCACACCCTCACTGTGAGGAGGACGTCCTCTCCTTCGATGGAGACGACGCGCCGAACGACTGCGACAGTGCCGTCGTCCGGTGGGGCGTCACCGACGCTGTGGAACAGCGGGTCCGTTGGACTCCCCGTGACGTTTCCGTCGGCCGTGACGTTCACCGAATAGCCAGCGGCCACTGCCTCGGGGTCTGGGTCCCCACCGGCGAAGAAGGCAGTCGTGTTGGTTCGGTCGAGTTCACCGGGGGACGTCGGGTCACCGAGAGCTGCGTCCGTCAGTCGTGTCGCCACACGTTCCGCGACGGTCGGCAGTTCTGCGTCGTCACTGTACGGCGCGAGCATCCCGGGGACGAACTGGACGAGGAAACCGAGGACGAGCAGGAACAGACCGACACCGACGACGAAGTCGAGTCCTGTCTGTGCCCGCGAGTCAGACGAGTGTCGGCCACCGAACCGTGCGAGACGGGGACCGAGAGTCATCTACGCCACCACCATCCAGACGACGAGCGAGACAGAGAGCATCGCGACGACGTACTTGAGGCCGCTGCGAACGTCCGCTTCCTGAATGTAGCCACAGATGACGCCCGAGATGATGGCTTGCAGCGTCACCGCGTGGAAGAACAAAAGCGAGAGCAACGGCGTGTTGACACCGGACCCGAATGCCGTCGCGTCCGAGGCGTTGGCCGAGAGCCTGCTCATCACGTCGATGAACTGCGTCTTGAGGATGGCCATGACCGCCAGCAGCGTGAGGAAGGTCATGACGATGATGACCACCTGCATCCGGGTGCGCGTCTTCTGTTCGCGTTCGATGTCGTCTTGATTCTCGCTGGCCTGTGCGGCCGCAGAGAGAACCGACGAGATGTGGTTCGACGCCTCCTGTGCCTTCATGATGAGTTTGAGCGTCCGGGCGAGTCGCGGGAGGTGATACCGGTTGTTGAACTCCAGTAACGACTCTTCGAGACTCATGCCGTAGTCGACTTTCGCGTACATATTCTCGAACTCGCGGGCGAGTTTCCCGGGCGTCGTCTCGGCGACTGTCTTGATGGATTCGAGGAGCGTCATCCCCGTGTCGTTCGCACTGGAGAGCTTTCGGAGGTTGTCCGAGAGGTTGTGCAAGACGGCACGCCGCGAGCGGACGTTCCACTCGTGGAATATCGCCAGCGGCGTGAAGACGAGGTAGAGCGGGACGTAGAGGTAGAGAACCGTCCCACCGACCGGGTTGGCCAGAATCTCGCTCCACGACGCGGGGGCACCGTTCGCCACCGCGAGGCCGACGACGACGGCCGACACCGGAATCGTGACGGCCAGCGTGTACAGCGGGTGGTCCCGGAAGAAGTGGTGCGGGCGCGTCAGGATGGCGAGCGCTTCGTGACTCCCCTCGTAGTCGCGGATACGGTCGAAGACGCTGTAGGTGCCGACGAATCGCTCGACGAGGCCGACGTCGGTGAGCCCCTCGCGTTCGTGGGCGACGTAGTACGAGTCGTCCTCCGAGCGGAGGTAGCCCGACCCGGGGTCTTCGCGGCGAACCGTCGAGAGCATCACGAGGAACATCACCCCGAGAAGCGGGAGGATGCCGTAGACGGTCAGATAGAGCATGACGTCTTGTACCTGCCCGAGGAGACTCATCGCCGCGAGGATGATGATGAGGAGTAGCGGGAACAGCGAGAGCGTCATGTACATCTCGCCGAACAGTTCCAGCGTGTCGAGCGACATCTCCTGTTCGTTGCGTGCGGTTCGCATGTGCTTCGAGCGCTTGTCGTCGAAGAAGCGCGTCAGGTCGCCACCACTGTTGATGATAGAGAGCATATCGACGAGGAACTGGCTCAGCTCTTCGCTCGGCGTCACGGACGCCTGTTCGCGAATCGCCGACCGATAGTCGGTGTCGAAGTACTCCGTCTCCCAGACGATAGACTGGAACTCGCGTGCCGCCTCGCCGTAGGTGTCGTCGGCCCGAGCGACCGACTCCAGAATCTCCAGCTGGTTGAGGCCACCGACCGACAGCGCGTACATGAACGAGATGACGTCGGGGAGCAGCAGGTTGATTTCGCGCTTGCGTGCCGACGAACGAGAGAACGGAATCGTCACCAGTCCGCCGAAGGCAGCACCGAATCCGAGCGTCCCAAAGACGAGGCCGGTGGCGAACACGATAAACGGCACTTTGAGCGACAACAGGAATGCGCGCGTCGCGTCGTCGATGCTGAAGATGCCGAGTGTGGGTGCCGAAAACGACGTCGCCGAGACGAGGCCCGTCGCGAACAGCGCGTAGCCGACGGTGATGCCGAAAAGCCACAGCACGAGTCCGGAGAGTAACCCGACACCGACCGCTCGCGAGAGGTAGAGTTCGACCGTCTCCGGCATCCGTGACTCCGCGAGTTTGCGTTCGAGTTTGGCGACGAACTCGCTGTCCGTGTCGAAGACGCGTCGCGTGAGTGGTAAGAGCCAATCACCGAACGCGTCGAGCGCGCCGAACTCGAAGTCGTCGTCCGCCCGCCCCGCTTCGAGGCTCATCGACTCGCCTCCGTCACGTCGGTGGACGGTTCGACGGCGGACCCGACTGCGAACGTCTCGACGACGGCAGTCACGCGTTCGTGGTCGACGTCGATGCCGGCAGCTTCGAGGACGCTCGTCAGAGACGCCTCGGTCAGGTCGGTCCCGGTCGATTCGAGCAGGAGGGTCGCGTAGACGTACTCCATGACTTACCTCCCGTCTCCGTCGGCGTCCGAGTCGACCTGCGGGCCCGATTCGGATGGGTCACCCTGTGAACTGCCCGTCACCGCGTCTGCTTCGGTGCCGCCGTCACCGACCGCTTCCGCGTCGGTGCTCGACGGTTCGTCCGCCCTCGCAGCGTCGGGGAGGGCGGGCACGTCGTCTTCGGCCGCATCGTGCAGGTCGAGCGAGATGACCGTCGGTGCGACGGCGTCGGCGAAGACGTCGCCGAGGCTGGTGACCTCGTAGTCGCTGTACTCTGCGAAGAGCGATTCGGCCGCGTCTTCGAGAATCTCTTGGGTGTAGGCGTAGAGGTCCTCGCTCGGGTCCGGGCGGGGGACGAGTGCCTCCTTCTCGGGTTGGATGTCGATTTTGACGCTCTCCATCTTCCGCAGGTCTTCGAGACTGCGTTCGAGGCGGTCGCTCGCGATGAGCGCGAGCACCATGTCCGGGTCGGCGATGAACGCCTGAACGGTCGCAGCGACCTGTGCGTACTCGTTCAAGCCGTTCGCGATGATGTACGCGAGGACGACTTTGCGCTTGAACAGTTCACGGTCGAGACGTTCGCGGTCCCACCCGAGGTCGAACATGAGTTTCTCCAGCGTCTTCGACGTGCCCGTCGAGACGTACTCGTCGGTTCCGGCCTGCCACTGGAAGATGTCTTTGACGTTGATTTCGTCCTTCTCGGTGTCGTAGTGGTTGATTTCTGTAATCGCTTTGGTCCGGCGGACCTTCTGGCCACGGACGCGCGTCGACGTCTGGACGGAGACCAGGTCGAGGGCGGTGAACATCGACTTCGAGACGTTGATTGGGTCCGTCGTGAACCGCTTGATGACTTCGCCCACCGAGTCGGCGTGGAACGTCGTCAGCGTCGTGTGGCCGGTGGACATGACCTGAAAGAGCGTCCTCCCTTCTTCGCCACGAACCTCGCCCATGACGATGTAGTCGGGGCGTTGTCGGAGTGCCGCTTCGAGCAGGTCGAACTCGTCGATGTCGCCCGTTCCGTCCTGTGTGAACGACGGGCGCGTGACGGCGGACACCCAGTTGCGCTGCGGGAGTTCCACTTCGCGCGTGTCCTCGATTGAGACGATTTTCGCGTTCGACGGGATGAACAGCGAGACGGCATTCAACGACGTGGTCTTCCCGGACGCCGTGCCGCCGGCGAAGATGAGCGACCGCTTGGACTCGATAGCCAACCAGAGGTAGGCCATCTCGTCGAGCGAGAAGGTGTGCCAGTTGATCAAATCGACCGGCGTGAAGGGGACGTCCTTGAACTGGCGAATCGTGTAGTTCGTCCCGTGACCGCTTACTTCCCATCCGAGGGTGAGTTGTGCGCGTGACCCATCGGGGAGCGTCGCGTCCACCTGCGGTTGGCGTTTCGAGATTCCTTTTCCAGACCGCTGGGCGAGTTTGATGACGAAATTGTCGAGTTCGCGTTTGCCGTGTTCGACGTTGGTGATGACCTGTTCGTAGCTGCTGTGGTAGACGAACACCGGCGAGTTGTAACCGTCACACGAGATGTCTTCGACGTTGATGTCGTGTTTGATGGCGTCGATGCGGCCGTACCCGATGAAGTCGCGCTTGAGGAAGTACAGAATCTTCGCGACCTGTGCCGGCGTCAGCGTGTCGGCGTTCTCTTCGATGACGACCGGTTCCGGCCGAACCGGGTCGAGCGGGACGCCATCGGTCGTGACGGGACCCTCGGGTTCGCCCGCCGTGATAGCGAGGAGACGCTTGAACCGACTGAGCGTCGAGTTCGCGGCAGTCTTCGTCGCGAGGTCGTAGCGGTTGAGCATCCGGTAGGTCAACCGCTCGATAGTCGCCGCGCGTTCGTCGAGGGCACCGTCGACGGCGACTTCGTCGCTCGAATACTTGATGGCGGTCCGGAGTTTCCCAGAGATGAACTCCTTTACCTTGTGCTCTATCTCGTTTAAGTGCGGTTCGACGACGTAGTACTTCTTCTCGTTCTCGGTCTTCGAGTGGAAGACGATGACGAAGGCGTACGGTTTGTTGACCCAGTAGCGCTCGACTTCGACGAAGAACGGTTTCTTCTCGACGGGAACGGCCTTTTCGAGGTCGTATCTGCTGACCAGCGTCGGGCGGCCATCGGGCGTCGAAAAGAACGCGTCTTCGTCGATATCTGGGTCGACCTGCACGGTTCGAAGGGCGGAGAGTGCCTGCAGGTCCGTGCCGGTCCGGTTCGCCTCGCCCAACATGGAGGGGAGTTCGGCAGGCGGGAACCCGAGGTACGAACTCGGGTCGAACGGGATGACGCGCCCGTCAGTGTCACGCGGTGGCAGTCCGTTCTGGTCGTAGTAGTACTCGCGTTTGAACTGCTCCCACGAGTAGCGGGGTTCCGAACTGAACGAGAGACCTGTCTCTGCCGTCAGCACTGCAGCGTACTGCGCGGCCGTTCCAGCGGCGGTCTGGATGCGCGACGACAGGTCGTCCGGGTGGAATCCGAGGTAGACGCTCGGGTCGAACTCGACGGCGTTCCAATCGTCACCGTGGGGGACGAACCGTCGCGAGTTCGAACGGCGGAACCGGCCGAGAAAACCGTTCGAAGACGCCGAGTCGCTCTGGTCGTACAACGCCGACACGTCGTCGGCGTACCCGTATTCGGCCATGAAGTCAGCCCACGTGTAGACCCCCCTCGTCACGTCGTCTGGGTTGATTTCGGGCGTCACCGACGCCCACCGCGGCTTGCCGTCGAGACTCATCTCGGGGACTCCACTTCGGACTGCACGCCGTCGCACACCTGTTCCCTCGGGTGTGTTCGTTCTTCAGGAATCTCGGAAGTAACCATTTGAGAGAATAAACATCTAGAACAGGCATAGTTACCACTCGACTATCATGAACTGCGCCGAGCGCGACGGTCGGTTATGGTCGTCCTTCCGGGCCACGGCGGGAGTCGGTTACCGGTAATTGGGAGCGAACGATGTGGGAATGGGCAATATATGCCGGCAAAACTGCGCGAGACCCTCCGCTCGAAGTCACGACAAATTCTCCCACAGCGACAATATTCATAACCGTGGAGTCGAGTGTGTGAGGCATGTCTCAATCGATGGTTCTTCTCGACAAACTCGACGAAGACGACTGTGAGTTCTGTGACGGCGACCTCGTCGCGAGTACGTACAAAGGGAACGACGCAGTGGTCTGTGACGACTGTGGGACGCCCGCGATTCAGCTCTGGTAGCCTCGACGCGAACGGAGACGAGCGTCGGATGGGTCACCGGTCACGACGTCGCGTCGTTCGCCTCTAGTCGAATCGCTCCGAACCGAACGAGGTCTGCGGCTTCTTCGAGTTCTCCGTCGAGCGGTCTATCGTCGTCTAACGGCGGGACGACCGACCGAATCGCGTCGCGGACGGCACCCGTTCCAGTGCCGAGTTCGAGCCCATCGCCGAGGAACTCGGCCGCCTGCGCGCCACAGAGGAGTTCGACGCCGACGATGGTCGCGACGTTCTCTGCGACGACTCGCGCGTTCAACGCGCTCTGACCACTCATACTCACGTGGTCTTCCTGACCGCCGCTGACGGGGGTCGAGTCGAGCGACGGGCGGCCGAAGGAGCGACACTCGTTGAGGAGTGCGGCGGCGGTGTACTGCGCAATCATGTAGCCCGACCGCAGACCGCTGTGTTCCGTCAAGAACGGCGGGAGATAGGACTCCTGCACGTCGGGGTTGAGCATACGGTCGGTTCGACGCTCGGAGATGGCCGCCAGTTCCGTGAGTGCGCCGGCAGCGTAGTCGAGACGCAGTGCCAGCGGTTCGCCGTGGAAGTTGCCCGCCGAGACGACGGCGGCGACGTCGGTACCGGGTGCACGTTCGTCGACGGTCCCCGCCGGGAAGACGAGGGGGTTGTCCGTGGCGCTGTTGAGTTCGACTTCGACCGCTTCGCGCAGGTGGTCGACGGCATCTCTGACCGCCCCGTTGACCTGTGGCAGACACCGAATCGAGTAGGCGTCCTGCACGCGCTCGCAGTCTTTGTGTGATTCGAGGACCGTCGACCCCTCGGTGAGGCGGCGAATCGCCGCGGCGCTCTCCTGTTGCCCGCGATGCGGTCTGACCTCGTGAATCGCCGGGTCGCAGTTGGCCGTCGTTCCCATCGTCACTTCCGTCGTCAGGGCACCGGCCGCGTCCGCCGCGTCGACGATTCTCTCGGCGTCGACGACGAACAGCGACGCCAACCCGACGGTGAGTTGGGTGCCGTTGATGAGCGCTAACCCTTCTTTGGATTTGAGTCGGACCGGTTCCAGTCCCACCGCATCGAGTGCCTCGGCACCCGGCAATCGTTCGCCACCGATGGTCGCCTCGCCCTCGCCGATGAGGACGAGCGCCATGTGTGCCAGCGGTGCGAGGTCACCGCTCGCGCCGAGACTCCCCCGGGACCGAACCACCGGATGGACGCCCTCGTTGAGCATCGAGACGAGTCGGTCGACGACGACTGGTCGGATTCCTGAGTAGCCTTTCGCGAGGGTGTTCACTCGCGTGACCATCATCGTCCGAACTTCGGGGCGGGTGAGTTCGCGGCCAGCACCCGCCGAGTGACTCCTGACGAGGTTGGTCTGGAGTCGTTCGATATCCTTCCGGTCGATGTGTGTCTCGACGAGGTGGCCGAACCCGGTGTTGACGCCGTAGACGGGTTCGCCGGAGTCGAGGACGGAATCGACTCTGGCACGCGACTCACGCATCCGCTCGCGTGCCGCCGCGTCGATTTCGACAGGAGCATCGTGGCGGGCGACGGCAGCGACGTCTTCCGGCGTCAGTGACGACCCGTCTACGACGACTGTCTCTGGAAGTGCGTCCGAGTCACGCATGGACGACCACCCCCGATTTCAGGACGGACGAGACGGGATTCGTGTCGAAGCGGTAGGAGAGATGCGTCGCGCTCGGAACGTCGAGGACAGCGGCATCTGCCGGACTTCCGGGGCGGAGCGTCCCGGTTCCGTCGGTTCGGCCGACTGCGTTGGCGGCGGCACTGGTGATGCCGCGAATTGCCTCGTGTGGCGTCATCCGCATCCCGACGCTGGCGAGTGTGGCGACGAATCCCATACTTCGAGCAAAGCAGTTCGGATTGAAATCAGTGGCGAGGGCGATTTCGTGCCCGGCGTCGAGGAACGCCCGAGCGTCGGCGTATGCCGCGCCGAGACCGAACGCGGTTCCGGGAAGGACGACTGGTGTGACGCCCGCTTCGACCAGTGTCTCGCGGCCTGTGGCGTCGGTGTGTAGCAAGTGGTCCGCACTCGCAGCACCCACGTCTGCCGCCACGTCGGTGCCGCCGATAGCGGCGAACTCGTCGGCGTGAATCTTCGGTGTGAGGCCGAACTCGCGTCCTGCCTCCAAGATGCGGCGCGACTGCTCGGCGTCGAACACGCCGCGCTCACAGAAGACGTCACAGAACTCGGCGATACCCTGCTCTGCGACGGCCGGAAGTTGCTCGGTGACGACGTCGTCGACGTAGTCGTCGGTGTCCATCCCACGCGGGACGGCGTGTGCGCCCATGAACGTCGGGACGACGTCGACTGGGTGGTCCGCGCCGGCACGGTCGATTGCATCGAGCATTCTGAGCTCGGTTTCGGTGTCGAGGCCGTAGCCAGTCTTCACCTCGACTGTCGTCGTCCCGTGGGCGAGCATGACGTCGAGATGCGCGGTGAGGTTCGACACCAACTCGTCGTCCGATGCCTCGCGAACGGCGTCGACGGTGCGGAGAATCCCGCCGCCATCTGCCAGTATCTCTTCGTACGTCGCACCGCGGAGTTTCGCCACGAACTCGTCTGACCGGTCACCTGCGAAGAGGGCGTGGGTGTGTGGGTCCACGAACCCCGGGAGGACCGTCTGTCCCGCCGCGTCTACCGTGGAGTCTGCCTCGGCCAGTGGGTACTCCGCGATAACGTCCGGGGTCGAACCGACTGCGACGACGGTTCCATCGACGGCGGCGAACGCGCCATCTTCGACGACGTCGACGCCAATATCGTCGTCGGGGCCGACCACGAGTTCGGCCGCACTATGGACGACGGTCAGGGTGTCACGGTCGGTCGCTGGGGTGTCTGTGTCCTGCTCACGCATCGTTCGTCACCCCCGAGAGGAAGTGTGCGATTGCACGGGCGGCGGCCTTGGCGGTTCGGTTGCCGTCGTCTAAGGACGGCGCACATTCGACGACTTCGAACCCGGCGATGCGGGTGTCTTCGGCGACGCGATTGAGCATCCGGTACAACTCGCGCGTAGTGATGCCGCCGGGCGTCGGCGCACTCACACCCGGGGCGGCAGTCTCGTCGAGGACGTCTACGTCGAGGCTCACGAAGACGACATCGCATGATGCGAGCGCGTCGAGTGCGAAATCGACCGTCTGGAGTGGGTCGCGTCCGACTTCTTCGGCAGTCAGAATCGTCCCTCCGACCTCACCCAGAAAGTCGGCGTACGCCGTCGACGTCTCGAAGTGACGGGCACCGACGACGGCGAGTTCGTCGAGTCCCTCCTCGTACAACTGGAAGTAGGGCGTCCCACTCGATGGCCCGTCGCGCGGGTCACGGCAGTCGAGGTGGGCGTCGAAACTCACGACACCGACCGAGGCGTCACGAGCGAGAAGTGGCCTGACGTTGCCGACGGTCAGCGAGTTGTCACCGCCGAGGAAGACGGGGAACGCCCCGCGTTCGTACACGTCTGCCGTGACGTCGGCGACCATCGACTGGACCTCGGCCACGTCGTCGGACATCTCGTCGAACGAGATGTCACCGACGTCGGCGACGTTCGAGACGGGGCCGTCGTCGAAGTGGTGCGACTTTACCGCGGCCAGTTCCCGGCGAATCGCCGTGGGGCCCTCACGCGCACCGCGTCGGCCGATGACGGCACCGTCGTACGGTTCGCCGACGAACACCGCGTCGTACTCTCCCACGTCTTCGATGCTCGTCTCTCGGACGACGTTGCCGAACTGTTCGTCGTTTGGGTCCGACGAGGTGCCCGTCCACTGCGGTGGTTCGCGAATCGTCATTCGTCACCTCGCGCCGCGTCGAACTCGCGCATCGGGATGTGGACGCCCGACTGCGTCGCTTCGTCAAGTGCGTCCTCGTATCCAGCATCGGCGTGCCGAATAACGCCCATTCCGGGGTCGGTGGTGAACACCGCACGGGCCTTGTCCGCTGCGAGGTCCGTGCCGTCGAGGACGACGTGGTTGTTGCTGTGGAGCGAGTTACCGATGCCGACGCCGCCTCCATCGTGGACAGAGACGATATCTGCGCCCGCTGCCGTGTTGAGAAGCGCGTTGAGGATGGGCCAGTCGGCGACGGCGTCCGTCCCGTCACGCATCGCCTCAGTCTCGCGGTTGGGACTGGCGACAGACCCGGCGTCGAGGTGGTCGCGCGTCACGACGACGGGCGCAGATATCTCGCCCTCGGCGACGAGTTCGTTGATTTTCAGTGCGAATCGAGCGCGTTCGGTCAGGCCGGCGTCGTCGGTGTGGTAGCCGAGCCAACAGACTCGCGAGGGGAGTCCCTGAAACGACACCTGTTCCTGTGCGAGGTCTATCCAGCGCATGAGCGATTCGTTCTCGGGGAAGAGTTCGCGAATCGCCTCGTCGGTTCGGTAGATGTCGGCCGGGTCGCCCGACAGTGCGGCCCATCTGAACGGGCCACGCCCACGGCAGAACATCGGGCGGATGTAGGCGGGGACGAACCCCGGGAAGTCGAACGCGTTCGACATCCCACGCTGTGTCTCGACCTGTCCGCGGATGTTGTTGCCGTACTCGAAGGCGACTGCACCGCGGTCCTGCAGGTCGAGGATGGCCTGGACGTGTCGTTCCATCGTGTCGAGACTGGCTTCGACGTAGGCGTCCGGGTCGTCCTCACGGAGTTGGTCCGCCTCCTCGACGCTGTAGCCACTGGGGTAGTAACCCTCCAGTTCGTCGTGGGCGCTCGTCTGGTCGGTGACGACGTCGGGTATCTCGTCACGCGCGAGGAGCGCTTCGAGCATGTCGGCGGCGTTCATCTGGACGCCGACGCTGTAGGGTTCACCCGCGTCGAGTGCCTCGTGTGCCTTCTCCAGCGCTTCGTCCAGCGAGTCGGCGAAGTCCATCAGGTAGTCCGTCTCGACCCGTCGCTGGATGCGGTCCGCTTTGACCTCCGCAGCGATACAGACGCCGTGGTTCATCGTCACCGCGAGGGGTTGTGCGCCACTCATCCCGCCGAGACCACCAGTCACGACGAGTTTGCCGCGCAGGTCGCTTCTGTCTCCGTACTCCTGTCGGGCGAGTTTTGCTAGCGTCTCGTAGGTCCCCTGGATGATTCCCTGCGTGCCGATGTACGCCCACGAACCGGCGGTCATCTGGCCGTACATTATCTTACCCTGTGCCTCCAGTTCGTGGAAGTGCTTCCAGTCGTCCCAGTGGCCGACGAGGTTGGAGTTGGCGATGAGAACACGTGGTGCGCGTTCGTGGGTCGTGAACTTCCCGACCGGTTTGCCCGACTGGACGAGGAGCGTCTCGTCGTCTTCGAGTTCACGCAACTCGGTGAGAATCGCGTCGTACGCGGCCCACGAGCGTGCGGCCCGACCGGTGCCGCCGTAGACGACCAGGTCCTCCGGGCGTTCGGCGACGTCGGGGTCCAGATTGTTGTTGAGCATCCGGAGTGCCGCCTCCTGTCGCCACCCCTTGCACTCGATGTCGGTCCCAGTCGGTGCTCCCTGATACCGACGCCACTGGTCGCTCGGTTCCCCGAGTCGGTTCGTGGCGTCAGTCGCTCGCTGTTCGTGCATACCTCTCACTTGGCGACCACGACGGGTATCGGTTCCCCCACCACACGGTGGTGAGTTTATATATAGTTTCGGCACCACTACCTCACCTGTGTACGAGGCAACGTTTAGAATCCGAGACGACAGCGCCTACGCGGCGGCGACTGCGGGAAACAGCGCATCCATCGAGTTGTGGTGCAACGAACACTGTGACCTCTTGCACGTGAGCCACAAAGTCGGGGGCGACGTCCTCGAAGAGGTCCGCGACACCGTCGGAATCGAGGCGGCAGTCGAACAGGGTGACGAACTGATCGCGGTCACCGCCGACTGCCTCCGCCACCACGAGATAGACGACATCGAGGGCTACCTCGGACGACACAGCGTCCTCTTGCTCCCACCGCTTCGGTATCACCGAGGAGCGAAGGTCTGTCGCCTCCTCGCCGTCTCTGCGTCGGCGCTCACTGCGTGTTTCCGTGACCTCGTCGAAAGCGGGTACGACGTGAGCGTCGAATCGAAGCGTGAAGTGTCGTTCGCGAGCGGTGACGCGCCGCTTTTGGCCCCGCTGGACGCGATGCCGTCGCTCACGGGTCGGCAACGGGAAGCACTGCGACTGGCGTTCGAACACGGCTACTACGAACTCCCCCGTGAGACGGGGACTAAAGCGATTGCCGCCGAGATGGGTGTCACGCGCCGGACTGCGGAAGAACATCTCAGACGAGCAGAGCGAAAGGTGATGGCGTCGGTAGTTCGGTACCTGTTCTGACCGGCGAGGTGGGGGTACTCACTCGACGAGGAACGGAAAGACAACAGGCAGCAGGCGACAAGCGACAGGTGGGAAGTGAGAGACGACAGGAGACGAAGGGCAGTTACTCCTCGTCGGATTCTATCTCGCCGCCGTCGCTCTCCATCATGCCGGGGAGTTGAATCGCCTGCGAGAGGTTGCTCCGCCACTGTTTGCCCGTCTCCACGTCGTCACGCAGTGCCGCGAGTTCGTCGGTGAGTTCGTCGAGTTCGCCTTCGAGTTCGGATTCGGAGACGAGTTTCCCGTCGAGTTCGTCGAGGCGTTCTTCGAACGTCGCTTCGTCGACCATGCGGTCTTCGAGCGCCTGCACCTGCCGTTCGACGACGGTGAGTGCCTCTTGGGACGCCGTCACCGCAGCTTCGAGGTCATCGATGTCGTCTCGCATCGCCTCGGCTTCGGACTGCAGGTCGTCGAGAACCTGTTCGGCGGTTCCGTTCTCGTCGAGGAACGATTCGAGCGCTTCTATGTACGCCGAGAGGTCGTCGACCCGGTTCTGGACGTGCCGCAGTCGGACGTCGACAGAGGTGCGTTCCGCCGGCCCCAGTGCCTCCCGGAGGACCGCCCGTTCGTCGTCAGAGAGGTCCCGTTCCGACAGTTCGGTCACGAGTGCGTCGACGATGCTCTCGTCGTCGTCAGTCTCGAGTTCGTCAGTCTCGAGTTCGTCGTCGAACAACGAGTCGTCTTCTGACCCCGTTTCGTGACCAGCCTCGACGTCTTCGGTCGGGTCGTCTTCGACAGCATCGTCTTCGTCTGCCGTGTCTTCGCCCGAACCCACGTCGTCATCACCGACATCAGTGTTCGAGTCGCCGTCGGACTCGGTGGAGTCGTGGTCTGTACTAGGACCCGAGGGGTCGATAGCGTCCGACTCCGCCGCGTCGCTACGTCCTGCTTCCGAATCGTCGGCCTCCGTATCCGAATCGTCAGTCTCGCCGTCCCCTCGTGTGGGGTCTTCGAGTTCTATCGGTTGACTGGAGTCGTCCGTCTCGGAGGATTCCGACGTGTGTGCCTTCGAACCGACGAACTGGATGTCGGACGGTCCATTGCGCTGGTGGGGTTGCTCGCCACCCCAGCCCCCGGAGACGGAATTCAGGTCCTCGACGCGCGGGATTCGGTCGTCGAAGTTGCCGCCTGCGCCTCGCGTGAAGTCTCCACTCCCTCCCCGAGTGAAGTCCTCACTACCCTCGCCTCGCGTGAAGTCGTCGTCCTGTTCGGTGTCGTCGTCGGGTTCGCCGTTTTCGGTGTCGTCGGTCGTCATGATAGTTGCGTCGTCGCTGTCTGTCGCTGGTTCGTCACCCACGGGGTCGATGGTCACGACTGCGTCGGTGAGAAACGATTCGAGTGTCGATTCGGAGAGTCCCTTGATACCGTAGAGTGTGGATTTCTCTCCGTCGGGTTCGAGTCGGTCGGTGTAGACGAACTCCCCGTCGCCGGTCTTCGTCCACTTGTCGCCGCCGTACTTCGGGTGTGGGCCGATGTTCTCCATCGGGAACTCGGCCGGAACCGACTCGACGAGACGGAAACGGACGGGGTCGTCACGGTCCGAAGAGATTTCGAAACGAACCACTGAGAGGCCCTCGTCGTTCGCCCACACCGTCTTCACGACGGTGAGACCACGTATGGCCGTCGTGAAGCGTTGACTGACGCGCTCCATCTCGCGGAACAGTGGCGTCATCTCACGTCACCCCACATGCCGACTTCCTCTTGGACGGTCCGTCCAATCGAGAGGACTTCACGCCGTTCGGATGGGAGCGACCACTGTCGCTGGACGGTTCCCGCGCTGTCGACCAACCAGAGGCCGGTCTCGGCGTTCGTGTCGTCGCGCACGACGGTGTCGAAGAAGTCGCTGTCCCCGCCGACGACGAGGAACATGTCGAGGCCATCGATGAACTGCAACCACGTGAGGTCCGATACCGGGTCGAGGTAATCGCTCGCGCGAGAGACGCGTTCGTCGGCGACGACGAAAAGCGAGAGTTTGTCGTCGGTCCTGCCTCCTCTCGGCCACTCCGTCGGCGTGTCTTCGCCGGGCACCGAGAGGTCGCTACTCGGAACGGGGAATCGTTCGGAGGGAACCACGTCAAACACCCCGAGTCGTGCCCGTGGACCCTGCCCAACGACGGGGCCGAAGACGGCCACGTCGTGTCGTGATTCGCCGTGCCGGAACGTCTTCGAATGCGCCCCCCAGCGCCGAAGACGAACGTTCGGTGACCCCGACCCTCGTCTGTGAGTCACCCGACGCGAAACCTGCCAGCACATGTGTCCCCCAAACACACTCGTGCAGGTTCGACCGCGTCCCTGCCATCCGGTGGATACCCGGGTTCGTCTCCCAACCGAACCCGGTGGCACCGAATGTATTGTCAATAGATTGTCCACCCATACTGAAAGTACACGATTCCAAGACACTTGTAAGTATCGTCACAATAAATCCCTAAACATCCGATTTAGGACGGTATCGGCCTTCTTTCTCGTCGTAAAGGTCAGCTTTCGGAGCGAATTTCGGGGGTTAAGTCGGGAAATAGACCCGAGACTACCACCCAATGACAGAGAGAACGGAAGCGAACCCGTAGATATTGGCGATAGATACCGTTAGTATATCAATATTTCCCACAATATACAATACTGTCTGGCGGAATCCCGTTCGTATTCGTCGCCGTCTGCGTCCAGGCGTTTCGCCACGAGAGGTGTCCCAGAATCGGACGTCGTCGGGGCGTTCCGATACCACAATTCATTGGTAGCAGGTGAGCATACGGAGGGTGTGAAGCAAAAGACGGCATCCAGCGGCCATCTGCTCACGGGCTATCGAGGCCGGATGTTACTCGTCGTCTCACTGGCGTGGGCCGTCCTCCAGGCAGGGCGGTTTCTCCTCTCACCGCTGCTCCCGACGATTATCGAGGATTTACAGATTACCGAAGCGACTGCTGGCATCGCGCTCGCGGCGTTTCAGGGGGTCTACGCCATCACCCAATATCCGGGCGGAGAGTACTCCGACCGGTGGACGCGAGCGACGCTCATCGTCCCCGGCCTCGTCCTGCTTGTCGTCGGATTCGCGACGTTCGGTCTCGCCGGTGGCCTCGTGGGGTTCGTCGTCGCCGCCGTCGTCACCGGTCTCGGGAAGGGGTTCTTCGCCATCCCGTCGCGCGCGCTCGTATCGGACCTCTTCGTCGCGCGACGCGGCCGTGCCCTCGGCCTCTATGCCGCCGGCACCGACCTCGGTGGACTGCTCGCGTCCGGACTCGCTATCCTCGCGCTCACCTACGCCACGTGGCGTGCGCCGTTCGTCCCCATCGCTATCGTCCTCGCCGGCCTCACCGTCCTCTTCTTCCACTGGTCTACAGAGGGATACACCGTCGGGAGTCGCGAACTCGACGCCACTGGCACGGTCCGACGACTCCTCGCCAGTCCGGAGCAACGCCGAACACTCGTCGCGTTCGGCCTGTTTTACTTCATGGTCGGCGGGTTCATCAACTTCTTTCCGACCTACCTCATCGAGGCGAAAGGGTTCGACCAGCAGTTGGCGAGTGCGACGTTCGCCGTCGTCTTCGTCGTCGGCATCGCCATCAAGCCCATGGCGGGCGGGTTGAGTGACAGGTTCAGACGGGAGTCGATAGCCGTCGTCGGGTTGCTCGTCGCCGCGAGTGCGCTGGCACTCCTCTCGTTCGTCGACGCTCGCCCGCTCATCTATCTCGCCGTCGTCGCGATGGCAGTCGGTTACAAGATGGAGTTCCCACTCGCAGACGCCATCATCTTCGACAACGCGCCAGACGGCGACAGAGGCGCTGACCTCGGTGCCGCGCGAGCGTTCTTCCTCGGGGCGAACGCCGTCGGCCCGGCGTACGTCGGTATCGCCGCCACGTATCTCGGGTACGTCACCGCCTTCGCGGGACTCGCCGTCGCACTGGTCGTCGCTGCGAGTCTCCTCTACTGGGATACCCGAGTCGCGAGAAGCAAGTGAGTCGAGGGACGCGAGTCGTCAGTCGGCCATCGGGGCCGGGACGTCGCGTTCGGTTGCCGATTCGGTTTCGCCGTCGGTGAAGACGACGCCGTGTGCGCCTTCGCGTTCTTTCGCGCTCGCGGCGACGCGGACGAACGTCGCCTTCTCGCGGGCGGCAGGAATCGTGTGTCCACCGCTGTAACTCACGCCCGAGCGGATGCCGGCGAGGAACTCCTCGACGAGCGGTTCGACGGAGCCTTTGTACGGAGTTAGGGCCTCGATACCTTCGCCCGCGTCGACGTCGCTCTGTTTGTCGTCGCGGTCGGACGCCGCCTCGGTGGAGGCCATCCCGCGTGACCGTTTGTACTGTTCACCGTCGACTTCGACGACGCGGCCCGGTGCCTCCTCCGTGCCAGCGAAGAAACTCCCCATCATCACGGTGTCGGCACCCGCCATGAGCGCCTTCGCCGCGTCACCGGACGTGCGGATACCACCGTCGGCCATGACGTGGATGCTGAGTTCGTGCGCGCGCTCCGAGCACGCGGACACGGCCGTCAGTTGCGGATAGCCCGCACCTGCGACTTCGCGCGTCGTGCAGTGTGACCCGGGGCCGACACCGACTTTGACACACCCTGCGCCCGCCTCCCAGAGGTCTGCGACTGCCTCGGGAGTGACGACGTTGCCCGCGACGATTTCGGGGTCGAACTCGTCGCGGATGTGTGCGACTGCGTCGAGACAGCGCTCCATGTGGCCGTGTGCGATATCCACGACGATGGCGTCGGCACCCGCTTCGAGAAGCGCCTCGGTCCGGTCGAGATACGACTCGTTGATACCGACTGCACCTGCGACGGTGCCGCCCCCAACTGCGACACGTCTGACGTGGTCAGCCTGCGTCTCGATGTCGAGGAACCGATGGACGACACCGAGTCCACCGAGGTCCGAGAGCGTGTCCGCGAGCGTCGCTTCGGTGACCGTGTCCATGGCAGCGCTGACGAGCGGTGTCTCTAGTCTGAGGTTCGGCGTCACGTTCGTCGAGAGGTCCACGTCGCTCCGGCTATCGACCGGTGAGCGCTGTGGAACCAGCAATGCGTCTCCGTACGAGAGTCCTGTGCGAATCTCCATCGTAACCCTCCACAGCCGAAGAGACGTGTGATTATAGGTCCAACGGAGACGGCGGTGGTCGCCGAGGAACGAAAGTATTAGGCTCTCGTCTTCGTCTGTTTAGCAACACACGGGCCGCGTCCAGTGCGAATCTCCAACCAATCGTAACCCCAACACATTCGCCGTTCGCGGGCCGTGTGGTTCATATTCTCCTGAGCGACTGCACTGCGCGAACGTCGATACGCGAACGTCGATACGCGAACGTGATAACCACGGACCATTCGAAACTGTTACTTTACAGTACCATTTCAAAGACCAGTGCCGGACCGACTTTCTCTCTCGCTCGGTCGGTGACGGTGGGTGGTCAGAGGCACATCCTATCGACGACCCCGATTGGTCTCCCAACTCCGTTTTCGATTGTTAGGGGGCGAAGAAATTTCATTCTCGAAACCCGTCTGGTACGCATGCAAACCGTCATCCTCGCTGCCGGGCGTGGGACTCGAATGCGCCCGCTCACCGACCGTCGGCCGAAGCCGATGCTCCCTGTCGGTGATAGGCCACTCGTCGCCCACACCGTCGACGCGGCCATCGACGCCGGTGCGTCGGCACTCACTATCGTCGTTGGCTTTCAGGCCGACGACGTGCGGGCGTACTTCGACGACGACGAGCGACGAAACGTTCCAGTCGAGTTCGCCGTCCAAGCGGACCAACGAGGGACTGCAGACGCAGTCCGCGCCGCCGCACCACATCTCGACGCCGACGAACCGTTCGTCGTCCTCAACGGCGACGCCCTCTACGACGTTCCCTCCTTGCGGACACTGTACGGGAAACAGGCGGCAGTCGGGTCGTTCAGCGTCACCAACCCGAGTTCCTACGGCGTCCTGAAGATAGACGGCGACGACGCCGTCACCGGCGTCGTAGAGAAACCCGAGAACCCGCCGTCGAACCGCATCAACGCGGGTGCGTACGTCTTCCCTGCCGCCGCGCAGTCGTGGCTCGACGTCGAAGCGAGTGAGCGAGGCGAACTCGAACTGACAGACGTCCTCGCACGCGCCTGCGACGAGTACGACGTTCGCGCCGTCACGTTCGACAGATGGCTCGACGTGGGGCGGCCGTGGGAACTGCTCGAAGCCAACGAGTGGAAACTCTCGGAACTCGAACCGCGCATCGAGGGCGACGTCTCCGACGACGCCGAACTCAACGGTCCCGTCGTGGTCGAAGCAGGCGCGACAGTGCGGGCGGGTGTCGTCGTCGACGGCCCGGTGTTGATTCGTCGCGGGGCGACAGTCGGCCCGAACGCCTACGTCCGGGGCCACACCGTCGTCGGCGAGAACGCGAAAGTGGGCCACGCCGTCGAGGTCAAAAACAGCGTGTTGATGGAAGGCGCGACGGTCGGTCACCTCTCGTACGTCGGTGACAGTCTCCTCGGCCGCGACGTGAACTTCGGTGCCGGAACCAAAGTCGCCAACCTCCGACACGACGGCGAACCCGTCCGGCAGATGCTCCGCGGCGAACTCGTCTCGACGGGACGCAGAAAGTACGGCGTCGTCCTCGGCGACGGCGTCAAGACGGGTATCAACTCGTCTCTCAACGCTGGCGTCCGATTACCGACGGATGGAACGGTGAAACCGGGAGAGTCTGTCCTCTACGACCAGGTCGACGACGGCCCCGACGCGGACGACTGAACGCGATAGGTCCCGGCATCGAGACATGCTCGCCACGAACCAACCACAACATGTTCGTGGGACCGACAGTCCGTCGCCAACGAACGTGTCGACGGGGGGCACCCACAATTCGTGGTGTTTTCGATAGAATGGTCACTTATTTCCATAGCGTCGTGAACATCCACTCGGATACCGAGTTCACGCCTGACAGACCGAGAACTATCCGAGTGTCGGCGATGCGGAGCGACTCACCGTGAAATCTAAAATGCCCGTAGTACGAATCAGTGTGTATGTCGAATAGCAGCCGATTCGTGGTCGCGACCCACGTGCTGACGAACTTGGCCGTGCGGAGCGACGAGCGGCTGTCGTCCGACCGTCTCGCCTGGAGCGTCAACACGAACCCCGTCGTCATCCGACAACTCCTCTGCTCGCTTCGGGAAGCGGACCTGGTGGACTCGAAGCGTGGGCCGACCGGTGGGTTCACGCTCGCACGCGACCCCGAAGCAATCTCACTTCGGGATATCTACGAGGCGGTGGAGGACAGCGAGCCGTTCTGTTTCCACGCGAACGAACCGAACGACGAGTGTACGGTCGGCGAGCACATCCAACCCGTGCTCAACGACCTGTTCGAACCAGCGATTCAAGCCATGCTGGACGAACTCGACGCCGTCACGATAGCCGACGTCCACGAAACCGTCTTCGAAGCCGCAGATATCGACGGAATAGAAGCCTGACGGAGTTACGCAGTCGTCTCGGCAGCTTCTGCTTCGGGAGACGAATCGTCCACGTCGAGCCATTCGTCGGCCCACTCTTCTATCTCGTCGAACACCGGGCACAACGAGACGCCCTTGTCGGTCAGCGAGTAGTACGTCGCGACGGGTGCGTCTTCTTCGAGACGGCGGTTGACGAACCCAGTCTCCTGTAAGTCGTCGAGGACGCGCGAGAGCGTCCGCGAACTCGCGCTGGTCGAACGCTTGAGTTCGTTGAACCGCTTTTCCCCGTCCTGCAAGTCGTGGAGGACGATGAGACGCCACTGTGACCCGATTTGTTTGAGTGAATCGATGATGGGACACGGGGCATCGTCGAGCGTCATGTCGGTGGCCATACCGTTGCGTAGGTTCCAACCGTCTTTAGTAGTTCGGTTAATTCACCAGATAACACGATGACACCTAATTCGCTGTCGGACTGGGAGCGTCGGTGTGGAGCGGTGAGGCCGTCCCTCTGAGCGAAGCGGTTCTACCGGTGCGGCGCGTATCTCTCTCATGAGAGAGCCACACACGTGCGTTGCGACTGTCGTTGGAACGAACGACTCCACGGGTGCCGGTATCTTCGAATTCGACGCCATGGTGTTGATTCTGCGCGGAGAGAAACTCAACGTCTGGGTCGGTGAGGACCACTTCGTCACCGACACAGAGGGAGATATCCAACGAGGACAGTTCCTCCTCGTCAAACGCCCCGAGTCCGGCGCAATCGCTCGTATCGTCGAACCGAACGCAGACGACGCGCCCGAGGATGGAAACCACGTGAAACTCGAACTCGAGATACAGTGGGACACCACGAACGTCGACACCGAACCGGTGGTCGAATACTGGAGTCGGGACGAACTCGAAGCCAAACTCACCGGACGGGACGACACACCACCGGGTCGCGAACTGGGTGAAGCGTTCGTCTGGTACGTCCGCCCGACGAATCGATGAGTGAGACCTCAGGCGAGTAACCGACAGAGCAACAGAAAGACGCGTTTGAGGTTCTCAGAGAGCGTCGACTGGTTCTCCGAGTGCAGAACGACTTCGTCGTCGAGTGCGTGGATGACGACGCTCCGCCCGCGGTCTGACAGGTCTTTCAGTTCGATACCGCGGACCGAATCCAACGGGACGACGAGATACCGGTACTCCTCGTCTTTGATGTCGGCGTTACAGTGGTCTCCGTAGATGTGGAGACTGTTCTCGGTCACGCCAATCTCGTAGCCGATGTAACTCATCCCGGCAATCTCCGCGCCGGCACGACCACCTTTTACTTTCCCCTTCAGTTGGGAAGCGTCGAGGAGAACCCCATCTACCATGCGGTCCAGTTGCGACCCGCGACTGGTAAGTATTCGCGCCCAATTCTCGGTGTTGATTTTCGAGCGGGGAGAACACACCGTCTACCGACGTGACCGGTCACAGGTCGTCACGGGCGTGACGTACCGGACGAGGGAGGGGGCGTCTCGTCGGTGTTCGACCCGTCGGACTCGATGATAGAGTACGTCCGCGTCAGATGGTCGAGAATGTAATCGACCGTCGACGGGTCGTACGTCCAGAACCCGTCGAAACCGGTCGCCGAGTCGTCTTCCTCGGCGACGAGTGCACACTTGTAATCGTCGACGCCGTTTCCGTCGTAGGCGACGAACCACGAGCGGCGAATCTCTGTCGAGCGCGTGAGGTGGAGTTGAATCTCGTCGACCTGCGGCACGGAGTCCGTCGGGTAGAGGTAGGCGTGGACGTACAGGTCGTTTCGACTCCCCAGTTGTCGATAGGAGTCGAGTTGCTTCCGGAGGTTCGCTCCCGTCTGGAACCCCGAGTGGAGTTCGCCGGCACCGACGCGCCACGCCCTGTCTTCTATCTCACGGGTGGCGTTGAGCATCTGTCGCCTGTCGTACGACGTGAACAACGTCTCGTCGAGATGGTCGAGGATAGGGACGTACGGTTCCCGTTCGAACCCCGGTTCGACGTCGTCGGCGTCCCTAAGAACGTTGTTCACGTCGACTGCGGCGTGGAACGTCTTGCCCGTCCCGAGGACGGCAAAGTTCGACGGTCCATCCGCAGTCTCCACCGCCTCGACCGAGATATTCCGGTCGTGGAAGTGGTCCGCGAGACGCTCGACCGCGCCCTCACGTGGATTGAACACCGTGAGCGTCTGCTCGGACGCAGCGACGCCAGCGATGAGTTCGCTGAGGGACATCCTGCCTCGTGGAACGGAACAGCAGTATATGATTCTTTGCCTTAAAGAAATGAGATGTTTGAGAGCCAGATATACTCGAAATAGAGTTTCTCCAACCACATAGTCTCACCTTAGCGCATCTCACGGATTCTTAACTATACAGCTGTAAGTGGTACAATTCATATGATTTCGGGGTCCGACCGACCGGTCACAGAGACGAATAACGGTGGGAATGGTGTCGACCGGTGGTTCGCCCAGGAAGCACCGAGTATCGTCGCTGGCCTCGAAGCGTCGCAGTTTATCGGTCCAGTCACCGCCGCGACGGCGTGGCGACTCATCGCCGCGGGCAACGCCACAGAAGCAGTCGAACTCGTGCTCGAAGAAGTCGACGAGTCGTGGAGAACGTAGCGGAGACGAATTGCGCTCGATTGACGAACGGGTCTCTGGGAGACGAGGGCCCCCCGAACCACGACACACCGCAGGCCGACGCGAGCGTCGTCGTTACTGGTCGCGAGTGGCCGTATCTCGGATATACAGTTCGACCAGCGCGTCGAGGAGGTGCGGCGCCAGTTCGAAACGGACGTCCACGCTGTTTTCTTCTCTGTCGTAGGAGAGTTGCTGTACGTCGATTGCCGTGAGTAACGTCCGCATCGAGTCGACAACGTAGTTACTCGCGCCTGCCTCGACTCGCAACTCCTCTCCGAGGTGGATAGACAGTCCATCGACGACTGTCTCGTAACACGTCTTGCTCGGGGACCCCACGCGTTGATTCCGTTCGATGAGGCCGAGCGACGAGAGCGTCTCGAGTCGGCGGTAAATCGTCGACTCGGAGACGTCGCAGTCCGCTGCGAGTTCCTCTGCGGTCATCGGCGCGCGTTTGCAGGCGAGCAACACGTCGCGCGAGACAGTGTCACCGAGTGCGTCGAGCAACTCGTCGTCGGCGGACTCCGCCGGGATGTCCGTACTCGCGGCAGAGGTGACGTCTTCGGCCTCGTCCGTCAATGGTCCCTCTGGGTCGTCCGACGAAGAGAGAATGTCGTCCACGAGGTCACGTCGTGTCATCGTAACGAACCAGACGTTGGCAAGGGATATGTAATCCTCGCCTACAGTATTCATTTAATTTCAATAAAATTGAGACGTCATATCGGCGTCGAACTGCTACCACTGACAACTGTAATCGCCAGAATGCGACGGTTAGGAACGACAAAACGGGAGTCTGTGGGAATCACACCGATGGTAGAAGACGGCAGGTCCTGCGGCGAAGAACAGCGGACACGACGGTGTGGGGCGAGGCGGGGGCCCGCGTGCTCACTCGACTGTGACGCACTTCGCGAGGTTGCGCGGTTTGTCGATGGGTCGTTCGAGTAACTTCGCGGCGTGGTAGGCGACGAGTTGGAGTTGGACGTTCGCGAGGATGCCGGCGACTTCGGGATGCGTCTCCGGAATCGAGAGGACGTGGTCCGCGAACTCGACGATTTCGCTCGACCGGTCACTCGTGACGGCGATGACTGGCGCGCCACGCGCTTGGACCTCTTTGACGTTGCTGAGCGTCGCCTCGTCTTCGTGGCCCGTGAAGACGGCGAACACCGGAGACAGCGGCGTGACGAGCGCGAGTGGACCGTGTTTGAGTTCGGACGCAGCGAAGCCTTCGGCGTGTTCGTAGGATATCTCTTTGAACTTCAGCGCACCTTCGAGCGCGACGGGGTGGGCGGGGCCCCTGCCGATGAAGAAGTACGCGTCGCTGTCCTGATACTCGATAGCGATCTCGCGCGCATTGGACGTATCGAGTATCTCCTGGACGTTGCCGGGGAGGCGCGCGAGCGCGTCCATCAGGTCGCGGGATTCCGCCGACTTCATCCCCGTGATGTCCTCTGCGATTCGTTCCGAGAGGAGTGCGAGCGCAGTCACCTGCGAGGAGAACGTCTTGGTCGCCGCGACGCCAATCTCGGGACCCGCGCGCAGGAGTAACTCGTCGTCACACTCGCGGGTTATCGACGACCCGACGACGTTCGTGACCGCGAGCGTGCGGGCGCCTGCAGCGCGGGCCCGCCGAACTGCGTCGAGTGTGTCGGCCGTCTCACCCGATTGACTCACCGCGATGACGAGCGTGTTGGGCGTGACGGGTGGCTTGATGACCGAGTACTCACCCGACATGAACGCATACGCGGGGATACCGCGGGCGTTGAGCAGTGACGCCGCATACATCCCCGCGTGGTGGGACGTTCCCATCGCGACGAGGTGAATCTGTCCGACGTCCTTGAACGCCCCCGGTGGGAACTCTTCTAGCTTTGCCCCACCGGCGTGGGTGTCGAGGCGCCCCTGTGTCGTCCGTCGGAGCGCGCCGGGTTGCTCGTTTATCTCCTTGTACATGAAGTGTTCGTAGCCACCCTTCGTCGCCGTCTCGGGGTCCCACTCGATATTCTCGACTGGTCTATCGACTGGCCTTCCCGCGGAGTCAGTTATCGAGTAACCGTCGGCGCTGGTGATGACGAAGTCACCATCGTGGAGGTAGATGACCCGCTGGGTGTGCTGGATGAACGCCGGCACGTCGCTCGCGAGGAAGTACTCGCCGTCGCCGACGCCGAGGACGAGCGGCGACCCGGAGCGAGTCGCGTAGATGGCCTGTTCGTCTTCGATGATTGCGGCAATCGCGTAACTTCCCGAGAGACTCCCGATTGCGGCACGGAACGCTTCCTCCGGAGTCGCTCCGTCGCGAAGGTTCTCCTCGATGAGGTGGGGGATGACTTCCGTGTCGGTTTCGCTGCTGAAGACGTGCCCCCTCGATTCGAGGTCAGTACGAAGCGACTGGTAGTTCGAGATGATGCCGTTGTGGACGACGGCGACACGGCCCGACTCGTCAGTGTGGGGGTGTGCGTTGCCGTCGGTGACGCCACCGTGGGTGGCCCACCGAGTGTGGCCGATGCCGAAGGTTCCGAAAATCGGGTCTTTTTCGACTGCTGCGACGAGTTCGGACACTTCACCGACGCGCTTGGTCAGCGAGATGCCGTTGTGGTTTTTCACGGCGATGCCAGCAGAGTCGTAGCCACGGTACTCGAGGCGTCGGAGGCCGTCGACGAGCGACTCCACCGGGTCGTCGGCACCGATACAAGCAGTGATTCCGCACATCAGTGCGTCACCTCCACTCGTTCGCGGACGTCACCGTGTAAGGTCGTTCCCGCACCGACGATAGCCTCGGCACCGACGCGACTCCCCGGTGAGAGCGTCACGTTGGCACCGACTTCTGCACGGTCACCGACGATACTGCCGAGACGCCGGTCTGTGTACAGGCGGCCTTCGATGATGACGTTGGCCTGCCCGCCGGGCGAGACGACGCCGTCGGCGATGTGCGCGCCGGGTCCGACGACCGAGTCACGGAGCACGACGCAGGTGTCGACGCGGGCGTCCGTCGAGATGATAGACCGTTCGACGACGCTGTTGGCACCGACACAGACGTTGTTCTGGAGACACGACCCTGGGCCGATGACCGCACCCGGACCGACGTCACAGTCGTCGCCGACGACGACTGGGTCTTCGATGATAGCGCGTTCGTGAATACGGGCAGAGTCCGAAATCGACGACGTCTCCAGACGCGCGAGGAGCGTCTCGGTGACGGAGAGAAGCCCCCACGGGTGCGAGGGGTCGAGCCAGCCGCCATTGACGATGACAGAGGAGACGTAGCCGTCGAGGTAGTGGACGACGTCGGGGAGTCGCGTCTCACCCTCGTGCGAGGGCGTGCGCCGAAGCGCATCGAAGACGGACGAGTCGAAGACGTAGACACCCGCGTTGACCAGATAGCCCTCGTTTTGGACTGGGTGTTCGTCGATATCGGAGATGCGGCCGTTGTCCTCGACGACGACACCGTACTCTTCGGGCGTCTCGGAACTCGCGACGGCGACTGTCGCGACGGAGTCGGTTACGGAGAAGCGTTCCAACGCTTTCGAGACGATGTCGGCGTCGATGATGTTGTCACCGTTGCAGACGACGAACGTGTCGCCGACGTAGCCTTCGGCCTGTAAGAGTGCGTGACCGCTTCCGAGTCTGGACTCCTGGACGACGAAGTCGATATTGGCATCCGGGTAGCGAGCGCTCAGATGGGTCAACAGACGCTCCGACCGGTGTCCCGTAACGACGACGACGTGGTCGATACCGCACTCGAAGAGCGCGTCGATGACGAAGTCGACGACTGGCCGGTTCGCGACGGGCAACATGGGCTTGGGTTGGAACGTCGTCAGTGGTCGAAGGCGTCTCCCTTCACCGGCCGCAAGGACGACGGCTTCTCTGATTCTGTCGTTCATGCTCGTACCCCCGCGACGAGCCTCGCATCGTGACGTGTCCGTGTTCGAGAGTAAGTCATAACAGTGGGTGGGACTGCGACAGAGATTGTTATACAGCCAATTCTCACACGGTGTCACGAGTTAGGGGCCCATATGCGAATCCGTGACACTGCCCATACGCACCGAAATCCGGCAGTACGAGCGTATGGACGCAGCTAATCGTGGCTTCGAGCGACACGCCCTTTTGAGCGACACGCTAGTCGAAGACGTTGGGTGTACACGCTCGGAGCGAGGCGTCATCGAACCGAGCGGAAAAACGAGTACGAAGTTACGAGCCGAGCGGAAAAGCGAGTGCGAAGTTACGAGCCGTGCTGAATCAGGCGCTGAGACGCTCTTTGTACGATTCCATGGCGGTGATAGCCATGAGCGTCGCGGTGCTCAAGACAGCCCATCCCGCTGCGGGAATCTGTTCGAGGCCGGGGACTCCGAGCAGACCGGCCGACACAGTCGCCGCCACAGCGGCGGCAATCGTCAGGTTCCGCTTCGGTGACGATGCGAAACTGACCGGCGTCTCACTCGCCTCTTCGCTTCCACCGACGTCGCCGTCGAGGTACGTTTCGAGCTGCTGTGCGGCGTCTAACAGCGTGATGTCACCACGGTTCTTGTCGAAGTCGACGACACCCGCAGAGTCCATCTTCGGGAGGTGACATTGGTAGAGACCAATGTAGACCCGCTTTCGCTGACTCGACGAGAGTGCCTTGATGTCGATGTCGTTTTCTTTCGCTGCGATGAACTCGGCCATGTCACCGAGTTTCGCCTCGCCACCGTTGACCTTGAGGTAGTGGAGGGCGTCGCGGCGGCGCTGGTTCTTGAGGATCTCGAAGACGATGTCCTTCGAGAGTTGTTCTGGCTCCTGTTGTTCAGGGGCGTCCTGTGCCTCTCCGGTCGTCTCTGTAAGCTGTTCCGGTTCCGTCTGTTCGACGGCTTCAGTGTTGGTTTGTAGTGAGTCTGTTACCATTGTTCCTTCCTCCCCCACTCGCGAAATTGCGATGATTCGGCCATCTCTGCGGCAGTATTCTCTGTGACAATCGTGGCAGTCGAAGGTATCGCCACACGTCAGTCACTGGCCACAGGTCAGGTTGCTCCACCAGGCGCAACCAGACACACGAGGGTTACTGTGACTATACGGGAGTTCAGGATATATACCTGCCTGACAGTCCCAGACTCTGATTTGTCCGAGGGTTAGGCTCTCAAAATGTGCGAGTAAAGAGCCTGTAACAATCTATGCTCATTCAGATTTTCAATAAATCAGATACTACGGTTTGAGCGGTCTAATCCACCTCTGTCTATTGTTTTTAGCAGTATACTACCTTCAAATATACTCGTACTTCTCGAATGTCGATATGTTGTTTTGAATGTTCGAAAATTCACTAGTGTCAGAAGGTGAGATTACCAATTCCATATGCCCACAAATACCATGTTTACCATTCCCAAACCTGCTACGTCACTCGACGAGTGACTCGAACGCGTCCGCAGGTGCGCCGTTTTGCTCTTCGAGAACGTACTGCGCGAGGACCAAGACGAGGAGTGCCGTCGAGACGAAGATGGCGACGGCGGCCCACGAGAGAAGGGTGAACACGGGGAGGCCCGCCCAGAGACCGATGATCAACACCCAGCCGAGGACACCGAGCGTCCCGTAGTACCGGGTCCACGATCGGTGCGTCTCGGGTTGCATCCAGAAGAAGCCTCGAGTGGCGACGTCCGTGACGAGAGAGACGTTTCGTTCTTCCTCGTCGTACCGGACCAATCCAGCAGACTCGAGTTTGGGGAGATGCGTCTGGTACAACGAGATATAGACGCGCTGTCGTTCTTCGTCGGTCACTTCTTCCACCGTTGTTCCGTTCTCCCGTGAAGCGACCATCGCAGCGAGGTCCTTCAGCGAGATAGACTCGTCTGCGCGGTGGAGGAAATACAGAATCTGCCTCCGTCGCGAGTTGCTGAGGATGCGAAACAGTTCGTCTTTGGATAGAGATGTCATCGTCTTGTATGGGTGCGGCCCCCGCGCCTCGCGCGTGAGAACCTAATTCCGGTTGAACAACCTACACCACATGTGACCTTTGTTATCGTGACGTTTCTGCCGTCCACCACGGGCATATTGGACGAAAATTAAGTTCAGCTTCATCTGAGAATCCCGAATACGCAGACGGTCAGTGACCCGATTTTATCTCGATGAGCGAGATGATTACCGAACGGGGAGCGTTTGAGAAAAGTCAAGCGGGTGTTACGAGACTAAAGTTCCGATTTCACTGGTAATGAAGCCAATTATCCAGTATAGAGGTGGCTAACAATACCAGAGTACGGCGATAATATGAGTTGAGACTACATGTTCGAATTGACAGGCTTCCAGCGCGACCTTCTGTACGTCATCGCCGGTGCGGAACGGCCCTCCGGTCAAGAGATAAAAGAGATGATCAGCGCGGACGTCGGAGAGGTGAACCATGGCCGACTCTACCCCAACCTCGACGCACTCGTCGAACAGGGGTACGTAAACAAAGGCCAACACGACCGACGGACGAACTTCTACGAGATGTCCGAAAAGGGCAGAGAATCCATCATCGACCGACGTACGTGGGAAGACCAGCACGTCGACTTCCTCCAGTAAGCACCCCCCAGTGAATGCTCCGGCGCGGACGTGAGTCGGAAGCCCGTCACTTCGAACAGCTACCGGACTAGAGTGTTCACCACGGTGCCGGACCGAACCACTGTTCCAGGGTGAGAGAAACAGCGCGTACAGCGTCTAACTCAGTTCTCCGTTCGTCGTCTGCGTTCCGCGTTTCATTCTCCGACCGTCCAGTAGAACCCCGAGACGGCCATCGTCGTCGCCACGCGTCGGATTCGGCGCCGGCGAGGGTGAGACGTTCGCGGTGAGAGCGGTCCTGTTCTGACCGATCCCTCTAGAGGCGTCGAACGAGACGTCGACGAGCGGTTGGCGAGTCGACCTGCCAGAGTCGAATCCCTCAGGAGGGACCTCGAACGGACTCGTCCCGTCTGACCCGCCGTGAGCGGACTCCATCGAACAGGGAGTCTGCTCGACGGGGAGACACGCCCGTGTCGATACGATTCGACGAATCGCTCAGTCGTGGAGCAACGACCAGTTTCGAACGCACTCGGAGCGGCGACTCGTCCCTCGTGTCCACCTCTGGGGTGAGCAGTTCAGTCCGGCTTCAGATAGACGAACGCGGATTCGAGCCACCCACGTCCCCGGGTCTCCGAACTGCCGCTGCGGAACATATCACAATTCAAGATATTAGAATGGCCGGAAATATACCAGATTTCTTATGGTGTTTTGCACCCTCGAAAAATGCCGTTTAATGTGCTCATAAGTAAGTGATTAATACGAGTATAATACGCCGCTGTACGTCGATTTACACCCAAACAACCCCATTACCGATTTATTAGAAATGTCGAATGTTGAGGAGCCTATAGTATTGGATTTAGATATTCATGTATTCTTACTAATGTAATTATCGCAACATTTATGGCCCTAATCCACAACTCCAGAAACATGGTAAGCGAACGGTCCACCGAGCAGGGCCCCAAGAACGACGACAAGAATGCTGTTGGCCGCCGAGGCTACCTCGCCCTCGTCGGTTCAGTCACTGCTGCGGGTACACTCGCAGGAGTCTCAGGGGTCGGCTCGGCAACTGAACAGTCCGACGAACACGCACCCTCTAGCGACGAACACACGCTCGTCGTAGCGGGCACCGGGTCACTCTCGTCCTTCGAAGTGACCGTCGACGGTGCGATTACGCCTCTCAACGCGAGCGGCGCGCTGAGCACGACGGGGTCAGTCGGACCCGCGGCCGAAGGAACCGTCAGTGGCGATTCGCGGAGTTACCGATTCGCCGGAGACATCACGAACTTCCAGTCGACCGACTCGGTGTCGGTTTACGTCGACGGCGTCCGTATTCCGACCGGCTCCTTCTGAGTTCGGTACTCGGACGACCGTAGTCCCTCCACATTTTTACTCGACCAGACGCAGGTCTGGCCAGTAGTCACCGAACGAGGAACGAACCACGACACGGTCAGTGGGGAGTCAGGACCGGAGGTACCCGGCTAGCCACTCACTCGTCACGTCGTCGAACTCGACGGTCGAACCACCGTACTCGGCGACGAAGGAGTCGGCGCCTGCTCGCTCCGAAAACGGGAGCAGGTCCGGGCCCATCCCGCCATCGACGTCGCTCTCGACGACGTAGGTCATCTCGTACGCGTCACCGAACGTATCGGCCGCCGTGTACGTCGAGACGTACGTCTTCCCGGACTCTTCGTGGAGTTCGTAGTCGACGCTGGAGTAGTCAGTCACGTAGATGGCGACGGCTTCCCAACCCTGCCGTCGTTTGTCGAAGTAGTACGGGAACAGTCCCATACTCAACGTGTGGAACCACGCCGGGTTGTCGTGACCGGCGGGAGACTCGTCTCGGTAGAATATCTGGCCGTTCGGGCCGGCGTGGTTGCCGATTATCATCCCGCCCTGGTCGTCTTCTTTCCCGCCCGAGAGGTCAATCGGGTCGGGTTTCGACTCCGTGCCACCGTCCATACATCCGGCTACTGCCGCAGTGAGACCACCGACGACGGTCTTTACTGCCGTCCGTCGAGTGAGCGAGCGAGTGTGTCGCGTCGTATCTCCGCGTTCGCCATCCATCGGTCCGTCACTTCGGACTGAGCCGTCACCGTATAAAAACCATCAGAATCTGTGCAACCTGCCTGCCACGACGACGTGAGATGTCGAGGGCACAGACGTGTGCGGAGGGGAGAACGCGTGGTTCGAACTATCAGGCGGCGACGCGAGCGCCTTCGACGAGCGCCCGAACCTCTTCGAAGAGGCGGTCTGCGTCCATCGGGTCACGTGCTTCGGCCGTGATTCGAACGAGCGGTTCCGTCCCGCTGGCACGGACGAGGAACCACCCATCGTCGGTATCGACGCGGATGCCGTCGACGGTTCCGACGTTGTCGTACTGGGCGTGGATGTCGCGAGCGATTCGGTCCATCGCCTTGTGTTTGTTCTCGAACGAGAGACTGGCCCGACGGGTGGTGTACGCGTCGCCATCGAGCGAGCGAACCTGTTCCGACAGTGGGCCGTCGCGTTCGACGAGTGCTGTCAGCTTCAGGGCCGCGTAGTGGCCGTCTGGTGCGAGCGTCTCGTCGGGCCAAATCCACGCGCCCGAGGGTTCGCCACCGAAGACGTACCCCGGTTGTTCGACTGCTTCGGCGACGTGGACGTCGCCGACGGGCGTGTACGTCACGAACCCACCGGCGTCTTCGACGGTATCCTGGACGAGAAGACTCGTGTCAATCGGGACGGCGACGGCCTGTCCCGGAGAGACTGCATCGCGAGCGAACAGCGCGAGGAGGTAGTCACCGGGGACGTACTCGCCGTGTTCGTCGACGGCGACCAATCTATCGGCGTCTCCGTCGTGGGCGAGTCCGATATCCGCACCGAGTGCGGGGACAGTCCGTCTGAGCGCAGACAGCGTCGTCGCGTTCGGTTCACTCTTGCGGGCGGGGAACCGGCCGTCTGTCTGCCCGTCGATGGTGTTCACCGTCGCACCGAGTTCGTAGAGGGCGTCCACAGAGACCCGCCCCGTTCCGTTACCCAGGTCGAAGACGAGAGAGACGTCGTCGAAGGCGTCGAACGACGAGACGAGGTGGTCGACGTGCCGCGCAGGGCCGTCGTGCCACGTTCGTTCGGTCCCGTGTTCGTCCCACGCGGCGGGGGTGATGTCGTTTCGGTTGAGACGGTGGACGATGTCTCGTGTCTGTTCTTTGTCGAACGCGCGCCCACTCGGCGTCCAGAGCTTCAAACCGTTGTCTTCCGCCGGATTGTGCGAGGCGGTGATACCGATGCCAGCGTCCGCACCGGTCCACCCGACAGCGCGGGCGACGGTGGGCGTCGAGACGACACCGAGACGGATGACGTCGGCCCCACACTCGCGAAGGCCGGCGCTCACTGCATCTGCGAGGACGTCGCCGCTGAGGCGTGCGTCTTGGCCGACGACGACGGTCCGAGCGTCACAACCGACGGCCCGGCCGATTCGAAGCGCAAGTTCTGCGGTCACGGTTCGGCCGACCGGACCACGGATTCCACTCGTTCCGAACATACCGAAAGTGACGCCGACAGAACGTTTTGGTATACGTCACCTACTGTCGGACCAACAACTTCAGGGAGAAACTACTCCCACGGGGAGGAAAACGGGGACCGGATAAGTGGGTCGTTACGGCAGTCGAACCGGCGATTAATGGACGGGTCGTGCCTCGTCTATGGGCATTATCTCTATCGAACCCAGTGCGTCCAGGGTGACTCGGTAACCAGCATAGGAAAAAGAGAGGATTGTATCGTCAGAACGTTCGAAGAGCGTGTTGAGGGCATCGGGGTCGATAGTCCCTGCAAGTGGTGGGAGTTGCGTCGGACGGATGTCCTCGATTGCTGCAATACTCATCACGACGTTCGTACTGAGCGGTTCGGAACAGTCACGGTCGATTCGATAAACGCCAGTCTCCTCTTCGAAGGAAACCCGGGACTCCTTCCATTGGATAGTCTGTGCCATCATGGTGCTTGACGTTCCACGTTCTAATTTCATCGAACTTAAATCCGTGCTATTTGTGAACAGTAGTGATTCGTGAAAGTCGTCGATGCAGATATGTATCACCTACGTGTCCCGGGAGTGTTGGACGAACGATACAGTATCAAAGTTCATTACAATTACAGTGGTCCCACTGGTTCACCGGCGCGCGAAGAGTTCCTGTGTCTTCTCGCGCGCCTCTGCCGTCGATATCTCCCGGTTGTACAACGCCGCACCGGGTTCCAGCAACGCCCCACCAGTCGCGAGGGGACCGGTGTCCACCGGACCGAATCCGATGTCCCGAATCAGGTCTGCGACGATGGCTTTCGCCTCTGGGTCGTCACCCGCGACGAAGATAGCGAGGCGCTCTGACTCCGGAAATTCCGGGTGACCGAAGTCCCGGAGCGTCTCCCAGTAGATGGTGTTGAACGCTTTGACGACGCGCGCATCCGAAAGTTGCGCCGCAATCATCTCCGACGACGTTCGGTCACCGAGGTCCATGACGTGGTAGTTCTCCGTGTACGGATTCGTCGCGTCGACGACGACTTTCCCGGCAAACGTCTCTGCTGAGGGGAGCGTCTCACGCTTTCGGAACGGAATGGCGAGGAACACGACGTCACCGAACTCCACCGCTCGCTCCGGCGCGACGGCGTGGAGTTGCGACCCGAGTACGTCGGAGAGGTCCGCGAGTGACTCTGGACCACTCGAATCCGCGATAGCCACCTCGTGGCCCGTCTCGACGAACAACTGGGCCAGCGTCCCACCGAGTCGTCCGCCGCCGAGTATCCCAACGTTCATGAACAAATATTATTGTTTGACAAGTTGAATCTTGTGACGATTTGCACCCGGTGCGCAACGCGTCTCGTGTTGCCCGATAGCTCCTGACGACGACGAACTGTGGCCAGTACGCCGCAGGCACCCGTCTGGAGACGACTGGAACGAACCTGTCGAACGTATCAGATTCCATACGCCGCCAGTTATAGTCCGTATAACCGTTTCAGACGTTCTCGATAGCGATACGTTCTGATTATCAGGACAATCATAAATTAATATATATGTCGACGTAGTGTTCCTATGTACAGACGGCAATTTCTTGGAGGGGCCGGTGTGGGCATCGTCGCTGTCACCGGATGCCTCGGTGGAACCAGTGACACCACGACGCCCGCCGGGGGCTCACAGCAAAACAGTGGGAACGAGAACACTCCGAAGTCGACGACGACGCCGGAACCGACGCCCGAACCAGCCGACGAGACGCCGGAATCGACGCCCGAATCGGCCGACGAGACGGCCCCCGAAGACCGTATCGACTTCACGCGTGAGGAAGGTGACCCCGAAGTCGTCGGGACGCTCCTGACCAAAGGGCAGGTCCCCGGCGTCGTCGTAACTTCTGACCTCGAGTTCGCGACTGCGTGGCAGAACTACGCCGACGTCGACGAGGAAAACAGTTCGTACAGGGTCGGACTCTCGGTGAAGACGAACTCCGCGATTGGTCGTCTCACCGTCGAAGGGAAGATGTACGACGATGCCGGCAAACTACTCAGCGACGACTCCGACGTGAGCAACAACATCCCCGGTGGCGAAAAGGCCCTCATCCACCTCGTGTTCGACGGCGATATCGACGCGATGCACCACTTCGAGATTTCGCTTCTGTCGCCAAGCTGAGACGGGTTACGCGCCACCCGCGTAGGCTTCGAACTCTTTTCCACGAACCGCGAAATACCCGACACCGACGAGTCCGACGAGCGACGCGAGGCCGAACGCTATCGTCGGGTCGTTGGCGTAGAGCCACCCACCGAGTGCGGCACTCGGGATGACGAGCGTATTTCGGACGAGGTAGTACGCCCCGGTGACGCGCCCGCCAGCGTTCTGTTCTGCTGGACCGACGATGAGCGCTTTGTGTGCCGGCAACCCGGCGAATCGGAGTCCAGAGAACGCAAAGAGGCCGACGAGCACCCACTGATTACTCGGGGCGACGATGAGGAGTGCGGGGAAGACGGCGTAGACGGTGAACCCCACCGCGACGACCGGTTTGAGGCCCGTGCGCTCGGCGAGTTTCGAGACGGGGAGCTTCGTCAGTATCGCGACGACCATCTCGACACCGAGGAGGATGCCGAAGAAGGCGTCGGGGCGGAGCGAGAGGCCGAACCCGGAGAACCCGACGGCGAGAAAGTCGGTGACGACGATGACGAAGAAGACGTAGACCATCCCGTTGGCGAACCGAACGAGCGTGTCGGCGACGAGCAACGGGCGGAGCGTCTCGGGGAGTGAACGCAGGTCCGCGTGGAGTTGCGAGAGACCCTCGAACGACTTGCCGAGAGAGTCATCACTGGCGTCGTAGAGCACGTGTTGGGCCACCGTCGCGACGATACCGAACACCGCGGCGACGACGAGAACGTACCGAAATCCGACGACGAACGACGACGTCGCCGCGAGCAGTGCGGTGGCGATGAGTGGTCCGAACAGGAAGCCGACGCGGCGGAATATCTCGGTGCTGGCGAATCCCATCGCCAGTCGACCCGGCGGGACGCTCTGTTTGACGATGGCGAACGTGGCCCCGAGGCCGAACGACTTCCACGCCTGTGTGAGAAAGAGGCCGACGAATATCCACACCCACGGTTCGAGCGAGACGCCGCCGAGCGTCACTGGCGGCACCGACGGCGCGACGAACCACACGAGGAACCCTGCAGACGAGACGGTGCCGAAGAGCGTCAACGAGAGTCGCGACCCGAGTCGGTCGGATAGCGCGCCACCGGGGTACGGATAGAGCGCGCCGATGAAATTTCCGACACTCCCGTACAACCCGACGACGGTTGCCCCCGTCCCGAGGACGCGGAGATACTCGGGGACGTACCGACCGGTCATCTGAAACGAGAGGCTGAACGCAAACATCGCAACCGAGAGGACGAACACGTCGCGTTCCAGGCCGACGAACTGCCGAAAGGAATCGAGGGCGTCTACAGCGTCCCGGCGGACGTCCATCGCTCGTTCGATTCGACTGCGCGGACAAGAAACTAGGCGACCCGGTCAGGATTCCGTCGGTGGGTCCACCCAGACGACGAGGCCATCGTCGGTTCTGACGATACCCCGCGTGCGTTCGTCGCCGAACGGTGAGTCGTCGACGTTCGCTGGGTCGACGTCCGTGACTCTGTACACCTCGTCGACGAGCCATCCGTAGACGTCGTCTTCCTCGTCGCCCGTATCGAAGACGACGACGCGTTGGGCGTCGGACGACGACCCGACGTTCAGCAGTCGGGCCGTGTCGACGAGCGTCGTCGTCGTCCCACGGTAATCCATGACGCCGACGACGTGCGACGGCGCGTCGGGGAGTGACCGAGAGGCCTGTCGATGGATTATCTCGGTCACCGAGTCGAGGACCACGCAGTAGCGTTCGTCGCCGACGCCGAACTCCAGGACCTGCGTCGATCCGTCGAGCGTCGTCGCCGCAGGGTCGCCGACTGCCATCACGCGCCCCCGTAGTCGTCGATTTCGTCGTCGTCAGTGTCCATAGAGAACCGAGCGGTACGGTGGGTATAAACCCTGATACCCGAGTATCATTTCGGAGAACGTCGCACTGGACGTCGTCCCCGCCTCCCCGTCGACGCCTATCTGAATCGGTGGACCAACTGGACGGCGACGAACCCAGCGATTGCGACGAGGACGATGGACCCACCGGCAGCGAGCCCGTACTGATACGCGAGCGTAACCCCGACGATACCGGCCACCTCGCCGGCGATGACACCGTACAGCAACGACTGCTTGAAGCTTCGGCCGACGCCTGCCGTCGTCACGACGGGGACGACGAGGAGTGCGGCCACGAGAATCACGCCCATGATTCGCATGGCGCTGACGACGACGAACGCCGTGAGAATCGACAGGAGGGTGTTGACTGCGCGGACGTGAACCCGCGACGCTCGGGCCGCCGTCTCGTCGAACGTCACGAACAGGAGCGGTCGGTAGGCGGCGGCGACTGCCACTGCGACGACGAGCGTCATCGAGACGAGAAGCCCAACGTCGGCCCGGGAGACGGTGGCGAGCGACCCGAAGAGATACTGGTTGATGCCGACGGAGATGCCGCCATCCGTCAGCGAGATGAGGACGCTCCCGAATGCGAACCCACCGGTCAGTACCATCGCCAGTGCCGCATCGCTCCGCGCGCCGGTGTACTCGACGATGACCTGAACGAGTAGTGCCGCAATCGTCGCGACGACGAGCGCCCCGACCAGTGGTGGGACCGCAATCGCCAGCGTCGCTTCGAGAAAGAGCGCGACGGCGACGCCGGCGAAGGCCGTGTGCGCGAGCGTATCGCCGACCATCGAGAGGTCACGGTACACCAAGAACGACCCGACGAGCGGACCGACGATGCCGATGGCCAGAACGGAGAGATAGGCCCGTTGCATGTACGGAAACGCCAGAAACTGGAGCCCAGTCGCGTCGGCGAGCCACGAGAACGCGCCACCGACGACGACGTTCAAGAACCAGTCGAACGGGGCCGAGAAGACGGAGGCGACGAGGAGGTGAGACACCACGTCGAGGGCGGGCGAACCGAGCGGAGAGACGAGGAGACTCATCGGGAGTCCTCCCGGTCAGGTTCCGAATCGGTGGGGGTCGATTCGTCTGCTTCGCCGTGTTCGTGGTGGAGGATTCGCTGGTTCGCGCCGTAGGCCGCCGAGAGCGCGTCGCTCTCGACGAACGCGTCGGGGGCCCCGTGGAAGTAGAGCCGCCTGTTCAGACAGGCGATTCGGGACGCCCGGGCGGTGACGACGCCGATGTCGTGTTCGACGAGGACGATGGTCATCCCGTCGGCGTTCAGGTCGGCGAGCAAGTCGTAGAACGATTCGCGCGACTCCGCGTCGAGGGCGACAGTCGGTTCGTCGAGTGCGAGTAACTCCGCCTCCGCGGCGAGCGCTCGGGCGACGAAGACACGTTGGCGTTGGCCGCCGGAGAGCGACCCGACGCGCCGGTCTGCGATGTCGGTAATCGCGACGTTTTCGAGTGCATCGTCCACCGCCGCGTGGTCGGCAGGGGAGAATCGCCCGAAGAGATTCCGCGGATAGCGGCCCATTCGGACGACTTCCCGGACGGTAATCGGCATATCTCTGGCAGTCTTGGTCGCGTCCTGTGCGACGTACGCGACGCGTTCGCCCGCGGTGAACTCGTGTGCCGCCTCACCGAAGAGACGAACCGACCCCATGTCGGGCCGTTGGAGACCGAGCATCAGCGTCAGGAGGGTACTCTTTCCGGACCCGTTGGGGCCGACGAGTCCGAGGAAGTCACCCGCCTCGACGTCGAACGAGACGTCGTCGACGACGGGCACGTCACCGTACGAGAAGGCCACGTCGCGGAGTGAAACGGCGAGCGTCATCGTGCATCGAGTGCGGTCCGGAGCGACGGAAGGTTCGTCTCTCGCACGATGTCGATGTACCCCCACTCCGCCTCGCGCCACTCGCTCGTCAAACCGGGGATAGACGTCAGCGGGAGGACTGCCTCTGCGTCCGTCTCTGCGACGAGTTGCGTTGCGGCACGGTCGGATTCGAGGGGGTCCGCGAGGACGTGTCGAATGCCGTGTTCCTCGATGGTCGCCTGTGCGCGTTCGATATCTCGGGGCGAGGGTGCGTCGTCCGGAGCGAGACCAGTGAGTGCGACGACGTCGATATCGTATCGGTCGGCGAGATATCCAAACGCGTCGTGACCGGCCACGAGAATCACGTCTCGTTCGCGGGATTCGAGCGTCGTCGCTATCGTCGAATCGAGGGCAAGCAGGGAGTCTCGATACGCATCCGCGTTCGCCGCGTAGGCGTCGGCGTTCGCCTCGTCGACCGCCTGAAAGGCGTCTCGGAGCGTCTCCGTCGCCGTGACGACGTTGCGCGGGTCCATCCAGAAGTGCGGGTCGACCAACCCCGGGCCTCGCTCGCTCGCGTTCGCGTCTGCTTCGTCGTCGTCGGTGTGGTCCCCGTCCTCGTCGTCGTGGGCGTGTCCGTCGTCGGTCGCCTCGTGAAGGTCGATGTCGGCGGAGACGTCGACGGAAACCACGTCCGCGTCGTCGGCAGCGAGCGAGGTCAACACGTCGTCGGCCCACGGTTGAAACGAGGGCATCCCATGTACGAAGAGGTCCGATTCGAGAATGCGCCCCTGTACGTCCGGACCCGGTTCCCAACCGTGACCGTGTTGGCCGACTGGGACGAGCGTCTCGGCCGTCGCGTCGTCACCAGCGACGTGGGCGGCGACGTCGCCGAAGACGAAAAACGACGCAGTCGCGACTCTCTGACCGGAGTCGGCCCCTTGTCCGGGACTCTCACCGCCGAGACACCCGGCGAGCGTGACCCCAGCAGCACCAGAGACGGCCGCGAGAAACGCGCGTCGTGTCTGTAATCGCATGTTAATAGAAAAGAGACTTTGGATAATAAGTGCTAGTATATCGAGTTCATGTTTTATTATTTATCGTCGGACAGTGGCGTCGAGTCGGTGAGACAGTACTCGTCCGTCGTTCCATCGGGGGAATAGACGCCTAGCGGAGCGGTGTTACCCGGTGGGGCGACTCCGAACAGACGCGACCAACCGTGCGAGCGCGCGACGTTTGATGAGCGCGAACCCGAGAAAGATGAAGACGAATCCGAGCGAGGTCAGTGGGTCGATGAGTTGTCCGAGGAACGCCCAGCTCAAGAGTGTCGCCGAGACGGGTTGGAGGTAGCCGATGAGGTTGATTTCTGTCGGCCCGAACCGCGAGAGGAGTTCGAAGTAGATGAGGAACGCTGCTGCGCCGGTGACGACGGCGAGGTAGACAAGCGACCCGATGGCGGTGGCCGTCCACTCGATGCTCGCCACAGACTCGTTGGTGACGAGGCCACTCAGGTGGAGCAATCCAGCGCCGACGAGCATCGCCCACGCTTGGAGGGTTCGTGGTGGGATATCCGAGGAGAACGGCCGAGTCAAGACGGCACCGAGGGCGAACACCGTCGCGGCGACGAAGACGATACCGACACCGACCACGTCACTCGAAAAGAGGGCGTTCGGGTCGGGTTGGGCGACGAACCCGACACCGACGAATCCGAGGACGAACCCAATCGCTCCAAGCGGCGAGATTCTGTCGCCGAGAAGCCCCGTGGCGAGGAGTGCCGTGAGAATCGGCCCGAGACTGATGACGATCGCGGCGACAGCACCGGGGACGTACTCCTGGCCGATATAGAGGAAGGCGTGGTGGCCACCAATCATCAGTCCGCCGGCGACGGCGACGAGTTTCCAGTCCGTCAAACTCTGTGGCCGCCAGTAGGACGTCGAGACGGCGGCGTATCCGAGGACGATGAGGCCCGCGAGGTAGTAGCGGTACGCGGCGAAGTGAAGCGGTGGAAAGTACGCCAGACCGACTTCGATGGCGACGAACGAACTCCCCCAGAGCACCCCGAGGAGGGCAAACAGACCGGCGGCGACCCGACTGTTCACAGCGGTCCTCTCGGTCGGACGGGTGTGGGCTGTTCGTCCGCCGATAGCGGTCCAACGAGTTCTGGTTTCGTTAGCGTCGTGTCCAGCACGTGAGCGTCTTGTTATCCCACACTCGATAATAGTCGTTTTGTTTGGACGAAACTGCTTGTCGATACCAGCGAGTCGTAGTACTCCGATTACGACTCGTCGGACTCGTCGCGTGTGGCGTTGACCACCCCGAGAAGCCACGCGCTCGTCTCGGGTGTCTCCCGGGCCACGAACTGGACGTACGCGTACTGTCCCATGGCGTTTCGGGCAGAGCGATAGGTGTCGTATTCGAGTGACCGTTCGAGGTAGCTGTCACCCTGCCCGAGGCGGTGTGAGACGTTGGCGAGGGCCCGTCTCGTGACGGGTGGATAGACCGGCGACGAGCGGGCAGATTCGACTGCCTCCAGTGCCGCGAGTTTGGTCTCGCGGACCGCACTCGCAGACTGTGGCGCGCCGAACGCACCCTTCCGAACCGCGTCTATCGCGGACTCCAACGCCCGCCGGTTCCGTTCGGCGGCGTGCACTTCGAGGAGTGCGCTCGCGATTCGGCCGGCACGGAGTTCCTCTCGGATACCGTCCGTGCGGAAGTGCACGTGGGCCAACGCCTCTGCGAGCAGTTGCTCCGCAGGGGTATCGTCGAGGTTCCGGTCGAATTGGTCGATGAGTGGGCTGTCCGGTCCGTAGTCGTCGGGATAGTCGTCTCTACGGTCTTCGACCACGCCGACCAACCACGACGCGGACTCCTGGAACACGTCACCGAAATCCTGCAGGTCTGAGAGTGAGTCCCGGTAGCGTCCGGAGAGGTGGCGGGCGGCCTCCAACGACGCTCGCGCGGATTCGAGTCCGTCGAGCATTTCCCCCACTCGCGGCGCGCTTTCGGCGTACCGCCCCGTCTCCGTGGTTCTGCCGAGGTAGCGCGTCGCCGCGTCGACGAACTCTTCGACGTCGGCGTGAACGACCAGTGCCGGTCCGGGAGCGTCACCAAGGTAGCGGTATTCCGACCTGAACGACGCCACCGCAGACTGAACCGTCTCGACTTCAGACCGGACGTCACCCTCACTGAGTTCGCCGACTGCCGCGTCGTACGTCCCTTTGGCCATCGCCGCGCTCCCCCGAGCGTACCGAAGCGAGCGAACCTGCTCGAACAGAGTTCGCTCCGAACGTGCCGTTTCGAGCCTGCGAGTGGCATCTTCGTACGCCTCGGCGTAAATCCGTCTGACGGCCTGATTCGGAACCTCCGAGCGACTCATCGACTCGGGGACCGAATCGAGTAGTTCGCGCGCACGAGACTCGTTGTGGTCGAGGAACGTCTGCGCGATGGGCGCCGGTGTCTGTGCCGGAATCGCCTGCGAGCCCAGTTGCTCCACTTCCCGTAACGCTGCGACGTCGAGTTCAGGTCTGTCGGTCCCGCCGTCGAGCGCGCCCGTACATCCTGCGAGCGTGGCAACCCCGGTGCTTCCGAGGGCCGCGAGGAAGTTCCGTCGCGTCCGCCGCGTGGTCATGCGTCTTCCTCCACGGACTCGTTTCTGAGTGACGGCGGGAGTCGACAGCTTCGCCCACCTCCGCGACTCCACCCGCTGTCGGGTCGGTCGGACTCCGAGAACGGAAGTCGAATCAGCGAGGCCACGACGTGTCGGTCGTCGACGGAACACTCGACTGAGGCGTCGCGGAGCACGTAACAGAAGTCGATGTCGACGAATCGGTCTGGCGGTGCCGTGAGGTAGTTGAGTTTGACGGTCCGGCAGGCGTCGACTCGGTGCTGGACGATGGCCAGCGACTGCGATTCGAAGGACGTTTCGTCGATAAATCGTCTGGCATCGTCGATGCCGTCTGGTGTCGTGACGACGTCGATGTCGGTCCGTTCGTCCGCGTTCGTGACGAGCAACGCGTCGAGCGTGGAGTCACTGGCGTCGCTGTCGGCGTCGCGGAAGACCGGACGCCCAGACGGGGACCGTAGTTCGAAGTAGTCGTAGTCGGTGACGAGGTTCTCTGGTCGAGGGCCGTGGGGCGTTGGAGAAGGTTGGGAACTGGACTCGCTCCCAGTACACCCTGCGAGAGCGGCGAGGAGGGCCACGCCTGCGCCACGGAGGACCCGTCTTCGAGTCTGGAGGGGCATATGTCGTTTGAACGACTTTTTCAGGCCACTATGTTCCTTGTGGTCGGCGGACCGAACGACCGAACCGCGGGACATTTCCCCCACCACATCCACCATTCGACAGACGAATGCGCGAAGACGAGTTGGCGACCCGTGTCGTCGAACATTTCCGGGCCGCGTTCGACGACGTCGAAATTCACCTCGAAGAACCGTACGACCACTACGGGAACCGCGGCGTCGCCGACATCTACGTCCGCGTTCGGACGCCCGAACCGGTCGACTACCTCATCGAACTGAAAGCCGACGCGGCCATCCGTCACGCCACGGGTGCCAACGAGATTCTCCGCCAGTATCGCCGGATGGAGCGGTACTTCTACAAAGACGACGAACACGACATCCGACCCAAACTCGCCCGCGACGGGCCGGGCGTCCACGTCTTTCTGTTGTTCGCTCCGACGAAGCGGTGTGTCGAACACGTCCACGAACACCACGCACTCTACGAGTCTGTGGACCCCGAAGCAGTCGTCGAAGACGTCTCCGCATCGCGGAAAGTCGCGTTCCTGACGAACTTGGACCGGGCGGGAGACGGTGAACTCGGCTTTGCCTCGGTCAACGGTGAGGTACCCTTCGATTCGCCGGCGTTCGCCGACGCAATTCCGGCCGACTCCCGCCTCGCCACGGCGATGGACGACGCATCCGGATAGCATACACTCTCATACACCCCCCGGTCCTAGTGGTGGCCATGGGAACGACGCGGAAGTCGGTTCGAATCCCGCTGGGTGACCTCCGGCAACAGGTTGCAGACGCACTCGGCGTCGCCGCCTCACTGGTCGATATCCACGAGATTCGACTGGAAGACGGCGCGCTGGAAGTCGAGACGAGTTACCCGGATGGCGAGAGCGTCCCCGTCGTCGAACTGTTCGTCACCGACCCCGAAGGGAACACGGAGTCGTACGTCACGGAGTTAGAGGGAGCGAAGAACCTCCTCATCGCAGGGGAAGACGTCCTCGTCGAACTCGTCGATTACGACAAAGAGCGTGGCGAAGTGTTCGTCTCGGTGAAACACAGACAGGACGGTGAGTTAGTGACTGTCCTCGGATGCGGTGAACAGTGGGTCATCCCAGTCGAACGCGACGGCGAAGAAGAGATGATTCGGTGTCGTATCCAGAGCGCCATCGACCCGCCCGGCGAAGACTCGTAACTCGTGTGTCTCGTTCGCTCGGGGACAGTCACCCCTCGTATTCGACGTACGAGACGCAGTACGCTTCGGGGGCGATTTCGCCTTCGACGATAGCACACGCCCCTACCCCGTCGCCGTTCTTATCCTCGATGTAATACCGGCAGTTCGAACACTGCTGACCCTCGTTCGGTTCCTCCTGATACGAGACTGCGTCCTGCGTCGAGAGCTGTTCGGGGTTCCGCTCGACGCCACCGATGGACGTCGCCGTGGCGTACTCCTGCGGGACGCCACCGGTGTCGCCACCACCGCCGCCACCGTCTGCAGTGGTCGTCTCAGCCTCGCCACCACCGCCGCCACCGGAACAACCGGCGAGTCCGGCCATCGTCGCCGTTCCGGAGAGCCAGATGAACCGCCGTCGGGTCTGTTTGTCCTCTGCCATGTCCGCCACTCGGGAGTGAACAGGTAAATGAAGCGTGGCGTTTCTTGGGGTGTGAGAATTCCGTGTGAGGTGGTAGCGTGCGTTACTCGTCGGGGCGAATCCGTGCCAGTCGCATCGCGTTGCCCGTCACGCCGAGTGTCATCCCGGCGTCGCCAGCGAGCACCGCCAGCGCGACACTGACGTATCCGAACGGAACACCGACGGCGAGAATCGCCTTGATGGCGAGCGACGCCCAGATGTTCTGCCGGATGACGCGGTTCGCCTGGTGAGAGAGTTCGTAGAGATACGGCAGTTTGGAGATATCGTCGGCCATGAGTGCGATATCGGCCGTCTCCAGTGCGGTGTCGGTGCCGGCGGCACCCATCGCGATGCCGACTGTCGCAGTTGCCAGCGCCGGCGCGTCGTTGATGCCGTCGCCGACCATCGCCACCGACTCGTACTCGTCGAGTAAGCCCTCGACTGCGGTGACCTTGTCCTCCGGGAGGAGTCCCGCCCGGAAGTCGTCGACGCCGACCTGTTCGGCGATTGCGCGCGCTGTCCCCTCGTTGTCGCCGGTGAGCATGACCACCGAGAGGCCGAACGACTGGAGTCGTTCGACAGTCGCTCTCGCGTCGGCGCGAACCTCGTCTGCGACGGCGACGATACCTTCGAGTTCGTCTTCCGTCCCGACGAGGACGACTGTCTTCCCTTCGGCCTGCAATCGCGGAATCGTGTCTTCGACGAGGTTGAGACACCCCTGCCTGTCGCAGAGCGTCTGCACGTCCGCCGAGAGCGTGTCGCCGGGGTCGGTGATGTGGACGTGGTCGAGGTGGAAGTCGAGTTCCTCGAAGAGGCCGGGTTTGCCGGCGTAGTGGGGGACACCGTCGAGGTTCGCCCGGACACCCTTCCCGGTGATACTCTCGAATCCGGCGACGTCGCGGGAGTCGAGTTCGTTGTCGTCCGCGTGCGCGACGATGGCCTCACCAATCGGATGTTCGCTCCGCATTTCGAGGCCACGAGCACAGCGGAGGACGTCGTCTTCCGTGTTTCCATTCAGTGGCACCACGTCGGTGACGGTGAGTTCGCCTTTGGTCAACGTCCCCGTCTTGTCGATGGCGATAGCCTCGACGGCACCCATCGCTTCGAGGTGGGTGCCGCCCTTGATGAGGACGCCGTTTCGGGCCGCCGAGGTGATGCCGGAGACGACGGAGACGGGCGTCGAGATGACGAACGCACACGGGCACGCGAGGACGAGCATGGTGATACCGTAGACGAACCACGTCACCCAGTCTAATCCGAAGACGAGTGGGGGAATCGTGGCGACACCGAGCGCGACGACGACCATAAACGGCGTGTAGTACCCCGAGAACCGCTCGACGAACTGCTCGCGTTCGGTCTTGTTCGCCTGTGCGTCTTCGACCATCGAGACGATGCGCGAGAGGGTGTCGTCGCCCGCGGCGGAGTCGACACGGACTTCCAGATAGCCCGCTTCGTTGACCGTCCCGGCGTACACTTCGTCACCTTCTGCTTTGTCCACGGGGACGGACTCACCGGTAATCGGGGCCTGGTTGACGGCACTCTCGCCGTCGAGCACTGTCCCGTCGACGGGAATCTTCTCCCCCGGTTTGACGACGACGACGTCACCGATTTCGACTGCTTCCACCGGAACGACCTGTTCGGTGCCGTCGCGGCGAACCGTCGCCTCGTCGGGCGAGAGGTCCATCAGTTCTCGAAGCGAGTTCCGTGTCTGGTCCATCGAGTAGCGTTCGAGGAGTTCGGAGACGCTAAAGAGGAACGCGAGCGTCGCCGCCTCGAAGTAGAGACTCGTCGGCGGCGAGATGAGACTGGCCGTGACGGCGCTGATAATCGCCGTCGACATCAGCAAGTCGATGTCGAGACTCCGGTTTCGGGCGGAGTAGTAGCCGTTCCGGAGGATTTCCTGTCCGCCGACGGCGGCACCGACGAGATAGAACATCTCGGGGAGAGTTATCGAGACGCCGAGGAGTGTCGCGACGACGAGTTCGATGCCGAAGACCCACTCGGTAGCGATGCCTGCGGCGAGAAACGCACCACTGACCCACGTCTTGAGCGCGCGTGTACTCCGCCAGACACTCGTCCGGTCGGTGTCGGTGTCCGCGTCGTCGAGTTCGTCGGCGTCGGTTCCGGTGACTTCGTAGCCGGCGTTTTCCACCGCCGTGACGACGTCGTTCGGGTCTGTATCGGCCGTAATCGTGACGATAGCAGTTCCCGTCGTCGGGCGAGTGTCGTATTCGAGGACGCCCGGGACGGTGTCGAGTGCGTTTTCCACCTTCCCCGCACAGGATGGACAGTCCATATCCGGGACGGTGAGCGTGACAGTCCGGACGCTCGGTTCGTCGTCGACGGCGTATCCGGCACCTTCGATACTGGACTTGATATCGCCGAGGTTCGTCCTGTCGGGGTCGTAATCCACGACGAGACGGCCCGTCGTCACCTGCGGGTCGATGTCGCCGATACCGTCGAGACGGCGAACGCTCGACTCGACTTTCCCGGCGCAGGACGGGCAGTCCATCTCTGGGACGCCGAACTCGGCCCGACTCCGTGCGTTCACAGCGGTCGGACCGTCACCTGACGGTGTCTCGGCCGCTGTATCGACGTCGCAGGCGTCACCGCACCCGCAATCGTCAGACTGAGAGTCCGCGGACGCGCCCACCGGTTCGTCCTGGGTGCGCCCCTCGTGTTCGGTCATTACCGGCACTAGCCAGCGGTGAGTTAATAATCCATCTGTTACGAAAGGGCCGATTGTTATTCTACTTTAATAAAAAGTGCTTGCTAGATTAATACTCACTAGAGGAACGGCGGCGCGGCAGTCGGGAGTGAAACCAGCCACAGGCTGAGAATCGTGTAGAGAATCATCACGGCGACGAAGGCGAACTGGCTCCGAACGGCCTGCATCCGACTGGGGAACGTCGCGTACGCCTGTGAGTGTGCGACCCAGACGGCCAGCAGGTGACCGACCAGAACGAACGCGACGTTGAGGCCGCCGAACCACGACGGGAGTGTGAGGACGACGGGATTCGCGGGGGGCGAAAGCGGCGACGACAGCGCCCCGACCAGCATGGGCGACAGCGACACGAAGAAGCCGAAGTAGTGCGCGAGGTGGTAGCCCGCGGCGATTGCGAGCAGTGACGGCGCGAACGTGACGGCGAGTGCCCGCGGCGACTCGAACGTCGCGATGCGTCGGGCCGTCACCCGAGCAGCGAGGAGATAGAGGCCGAGGAACGCGGCGAACCCGCCGAGATAGACGACGGCGTAGACGAGGAGTGGCGGGAGTCCAGCCTCGACGAGCGTCCTGATAGACGTCGCCCCCGGTTGTGTCGTGACGAACCCACTGAACGTGAGTTCCCACACGAGGACGACGGCGATAGCGACGTCGGCGACGTCAGCAATCTGGTCGTCGGTGACGAGTCGCATCCCCGGCAGGCGAACCGAGAGGCCGTCGTCGGAGACGCGAATCGGGGCGACACGGCCGTAGAAGTGGAGGAACACGGAGACTGGGTCGATACGGTCGAACCAGACGTCGACACCGACTGCGATTGCGCCCACGACGGTGACCAGAGAATAGACGACGATAGCGGTTGCCAGTATCGACGGTTGCCGCGTGACGCCGACGGCCGTCTCCACCCACACGAGGACGAGGATGCCGGCGACGGCAGGCCACCGCCCGAACCGGTCGGGGTACTCGACGAACCCGTTCGGGAAGAGACTCGCGACTGTCCGCCACGGGTTGAGCGCGCGCCACGTATCCGTCACGAGGTAGGTGAACATCGTGTATCCCGCGCGAAGGCCAGCGAAGGTGACGATGATAGCGAAACTGACCGTCGGAATCTGCGGGCCGGTGTAGCCGAGATAGACGAGCAAGACGAGGAGGACGACACCGAGGAGGCGGCCTGCGATTCCGAGGCCGCGTGTGAACGTCCCAGTGACCGCAACCGACCGTCGCCATCTGTGAACCTGGTCGATGAATCGTCGGTCGGTGACGAAACTCGCGAGGAGGGCGGACGCACCCACCGTCGCGCCGCCGGTTGCGAGGTAGAGCCATCGAGGGACGGCGAGGTTGTCCTGTGATGCGCCTGCGAGTCCGACGGCAGCGTTACTCGCGGCGACAGGGTCTGACAGCAGTGCGAACAGACTCGCGAGGAGGACGCCGAAACCAACACGGCGGAGATGTGATGGGGGAGTCATGAGGCAAAGAGGATGAACAGGATGAGGAACCCGAAGTACAGTGCGACGAGGACGCCGAGTGCTCGAATACGGAACGACTTCAGTTGGGCTTCTTCCTCGTAGTACGCCTCGCGATACGCTTCGACTTCGGCGGCGTCCAAATCGTCGGGGTGGCGTGCGCCCCCGTGGAGCACCAGCAGGCGCTCTGTGGGGTACGCCTCACCGCATCGCTGGCAGACGTGTCGGTCCTGTGCTGCGTCGATATCCGTGCTCATCCGTCGACTGTTCGAAGTTCGGCAGTGGCGGTTCCTGAACGTTTCTGTTGAGCGGTCTTCACGGGTCGGCCAGCGAATCACCCCGTCGTCACCCGAACGACGTCGCCTCGTCAGACCTCGAACTGCATCGGGTCGAACGAGAGGAACGCCGTTTCGTACCCGTCGTGCCGGGCGACCTGTGGGGGAACGTCCACAGTGAGCGTCACTGTATCACCCGATTCGAGCGACTGAACGCCGACGCCGTAGTGGTATCCAACGTCAGAGTCGAGCGTGCGCCGAAGTCTGTCGCCATCGAGGAGCGTCGACCCATCTCGTTCGACAGTTCCACGAATCCCCATCATCGGCAAGACGAACTCGTTGTGTGGCGTCCGCGCGACGACACCGAGGTACGACGCTTCGGCGTCGAATCGGGACCCGTCGTCGACGAGGAAGGCGTCGAAGCGGGCGTCACCGCTCGTCTGTCGGCCGAGATGTCTCCCGGGGAGGGAGTCGATTTCGGGAGCCTTGCCCGTGGGCATCCCCATCATCTGCATCGCCGGAACCGCACCGCGGGTTCCCGCCTCGTCACCGAGGCGCTTCAGTTCCACGTCGTAGAGTTCGTCCGTCTCGAACGTGAAGTCGAACACCGCCGTCTCGGCCGTCTCGAACCGACCCGCGAACGACCCCGTCCGGTGGAGCGACGTGCCCCCCACCGTCACCCGTGCCCGGTAGTCGCCCTCGCCGTCGAGTGCGTAGTTCGACCCGTAGTGCATCCCCATCTGTTGGGACAGCATGGGGTAGGCGACTTCCTCGCTGACGAGGGACCCATCTCGGAGAATCTCGATAGAGACGCCCGCGTCGAACGGGAGCACAGTCCCCGTCTCCGTGTCCCACAGCGACGCCATCAAGTGCAGCGAGTCGTCCGCCTCGACGACCGTCTTCTGTAACTCCGTCCCTGCGACAGACCAGAATCTGTGGGGGTAGGAGTACGACAGTGCGACGCCGTACGGGCCGACAGTCGTCTTTCCGTACATCTTCATCCCTTCGGTGAGTGCGGGGAGGTACACCGCGTCGGGCCGGTTTTCGACGAGCGGGGGGTCGCGCCACGCAGACTGCTGTTCGAATCCGCCGAGACACCCTGCAGTCGCTGTGAGCGCGCCAATTCCGAGGGTCTTGAGTGCGTCGCGTCGTCTCATGAAGCGTTCCACTCCGACCACGTCGGCGTCGGAGTGTGTCGTCGGGAGTTACGGTCGGAGAGCAATGTCGGTTCCGCTTCTACACCCGCTTTCGAGGCGAGTATCTCTCATTGTCAACTCGTGGTATTACGCACCACGTTTAATTGTACAGTTGGGCATTACTCCGTGAATGAACGATTCGTTACCAGATACTTACAACGGCCGGGCAATCGCAACTGCATACCTCGGTTTCGGGTCGTTTGGTATCCTCGGTGGCGAACTCGCCCTCGCTTTCGTCTTCGGGACGCCAGTCGCGTCGGCGCTCGCAATCGCGAAAGGTCTCTTTTTCGTCGTCGTCTCGAGCGCGTTCGTCGGTCTGCTCGTCAATCGGAAGAACCGGCGAATCGAAGCACAACAGGCGTCCGTTCGGGCCTCCTTGCGGCAACTGGAGAACGTCGTTTCGGCGTCACCGGTCCCGATACTCGCAGTGACGCCCGACGAACGGGTGACACGGTGGAACGAAGCGGCGACGGACATCTTCGGGTGGTCGAAAGCCGAGGTGTTGGGCAAACCCCTTCCGACGGTGTCGACGGACCGCCAAATCGAAATCAAGCGGTTACTCCGTCAGTCGATTAGCGAAGGCGGCATCTCGAACGTCGAGGTGGAACTGAAGAACCGAGAGGGAGAGGTGCGCGAGTTTCTCCTCTCGACAGCACTGATTCGCGACGAATCGGGAGCAGTCTCAGAACTGGTGGGCGTCCTCGTCGATACGACAGAACAGAAACAGCGAGAACGCCGTCTCCGCGAGTACGAGATGGCTATCGACCAGGCGGGTCACGCGATATACCTCACGACGAAAACCGGGGAGATAACCTACGTCAACCCGGCGTTCGAACAGATTACTGGCTACTCTCGGAGCGAGGCAATCGGCGCGACACCCAAGATTCTCAATTCCGGTGAGATGGACACGTCCTACTACGAGGACCTGTGGACCGCGATTCAGTCCGGAGAGACGTGGCAGGAGCGAATCGTCGACCAGCGAAAGGGCGGCGAACTATACACGGCGATTCAGACGATAGCGCCGATTCACCAGGACGACGAGATACAGGGTTTCGTCGCCATCCAGTCGGATATCACCGATTCCGAGGTGGTGAGACAACGCCTCGGCGTCCTGAATCGGATGTTCCGTCACAACCTCAGAAACCGGATGAACGTCATCGGTGGGTACGCACAGATGGTTCGAGACGAGACGGACGACGAAGGCATCTACGCCGACGCGGAAAATATCGTCACGGCGTCGAAGGAACTCGTCGCACTCTCGAAAAAAGCACAGACTGTCGCAGAGGTCCTCGAAGGGGACGGGACGACGAAAGAACTGTCCGAGATTATCGAATATTCGACGACGAAGGTGAGTGCGTCGTACCCAGATTCGAGGGTCGTCGTCGACGTCCCCGCTGATATCAGTGCGCGCGTCGATAGTCGCGTCAGCGTCGCCGTCTGCGAGTTGCTGACGAACGCCCTCGAACACGGTGGCGAAACCGTCCACGTCGACGTGTCCAGAAGTCCACGAGACGAGGGACGAGTCGTCGTCAGAGTCAGTGACGACGGCCCCGGACTCCCCGAAGGCGAGTGGTTGGCTATCGAACGAGGGCGGGAGACACCGCTCGAACACGGCACGGGAATGGGCTTGTGGTTGATTTACTGGGTCGTGACGAAGGCTGGTGGAAGCACCAGACTGGACGAGACACCCCTCGGTGGTGCGTCGATAGAAATCGAACTGCCAGTCGAGGGGGCCGCGAAGGCGACACGGTGCGACACCGACCCGGTAGGCGCCAACCGCAGCACGAAAACTTAGGAGCGTCACTCACGTCGTCAGAGACGAATGACCGACAACCGAGACGGGAGTCCGGAGTCTACATTCGGTGCACTCGGGAGTGAACTCCGCCTCGATATCCTCCAAATTCTGGAATCTGCTGCACGGGAGACGGCGTCTCGACTGACCTTTTCGGACCTCTACGAACGACTCGACATCGAGAGTACGTCGCAGTTGTCGTACCACCTCGGACGACTCGACGGCGTGTTCGTCCAGAAGTTCGGTGACAAGTACGGACTGACGCAGGCGGGCGAGCGTGTCGTTCGAGCAGTCTACGCCGGGACCTATACGGAACACCCGTCGTTCGACCCGACACCGATAGACGGGACGTGTCCACACTGCGAACACACCGCGTTGCGCGCCGCGTTCGAAGAACCGTTCTTGTCCGTCACCTGCCGAGAGTGCGGCGAGACGGTTGCGAAGTACGACCTTCCACCATCGCAGGCAGTCGGCCGGACGCCCGAAGAAATTCTTCAGTCGTGTGACCGTCGCGTCTACCACGAACTGGGGATGGCTCTCGACGGAACGTGCCCGACGTGTGGCGGAATCGTGGACGCATCGAGTCGACAGCGGACGTCTCCACGCACCGAAGAGTACGTCGTCACAGCGACCTGTCGGCGGTGTTTCAATCAGGTGTACGCACCCGTCGAACTCTGTGTGTTCTACCACCCAGCACTCGTCGCCGCGTACTGGTCTGACGAACGTGACGCGACGAACGTCCGGCCATGGAACGTCTACTCCTACACGGCCGAGTGGGTGGTTACGACTGTGTCCGATAATCCATTCGAAGCACACGTCGAGACGGACGTCATCGACGAGAGGTTCGTCGTAACCATCGTCGACGGAGCCGTGACAATCGATATCGAGTGACGTGTTCGCTCAAAGGAATTTGAGTTGTGTCTCTGACAATATGTAAAATATTAGATACTTATTTCTACTCTCCCACCAATCTCTCTGTATGGCCCCCTCCATCACCGATTGGATTCGCCGGCATCGAATCGCCTCGTTCTTCCTCCTCACGTACGCCATCTCGTGGAGTATCGAAGGCGCGGTGACTCTCGCCGGGATGGAACCCTCGTGGACGACGTGGTTCTTCGATGGGTTCCTGAGTCCTCTCTCACCCGGTGTCGCCGCCGCTATCGTTCTCACGGTGAGTGGTGAGTCCGTCCGGGGATGGTTGCGGGACATCCTCAAATTCCGGGTCCACCCGAAGTGGTACGCTCTGGGTATCGGCATCCCGTTTCTCATCACCTACGCTGCGGGCATCGCTTCGTGGGCACTCGGTGGCCCCGTCGACTGGAGTACCTTCGAGTTCGACCCGATTTCTATCGTCATCGGCATCGTCCTCGGGACGCTCATCGGCGGCGGCCAAGAGGAGTTGGGGTGGCGTGGGTTCGCCCAACCAGAGTTACAGGACCGATACGGCGCGTTCCGGGCCGCAGTCATCGTCGGACTGCTCTGGGGTGGATGGCACCTCCCGCAGTTCATCTTCCCCGACGGGATGCGTGCCGATTGGCCACTCGTGTTGACCGCCTCGTACTTCGTCGGCATCGTCGCGTTCTCCATCCTGCTGGCGTGGGTGTACAACGGGTCGGGCGGGAGTGCGTTCCTCGCGATGGTCATGCACGGGACGGACAACTCGACGCAGGGGCGCGTGCCACTCGACGTCGACGCCGTCATCGTCGGTGATATCGTCAACTGGGAGTCGCTCGTGTCGATGTACGTCTCACACGCAGTCATCACGTGGGCCGTCGTCGCCATCGTCATCGCAGTCGTCGGGATTCGTCTCTCGGCCGGACAGCGGAGACCCGACAGTTCCGCACCCCAACTAGAGGACTGACACACGTGGAACCCCACAGACCGACGCCGACCATCGACCACCCGAACGACGCACAGCGTCTCCGCGACCATCTCGAAGCGACACGTCAGCAGTTCGAGTCGCTCCCCGACGTCGTCGGCGTGACGCTCAACGGTGGTCTCTCGCGCGGATACGGAGACGAACTGTCAGAAATCGACCTCACCCTCTATCTCTCGGCAGACGGTTACGAAACGTGGACGAGTGGTCGAGCGCCGGTACCCATCGGCATCACCGTCGTCGACGACCAACTGTACGACATCGAGATAGAACGAATCGACACGTTCGAATCTGAGACGTGGTCGGACACCGAGCAGTGGGACCGCTCGTACGCCGAGATTCTGTACGACCCAGAGGGGCGACTCGCCGCCGCCTTCGACGACCACCTCGAACCCCCGCCGGGACTCGACCACGCCGAGGGTCTGCTCTTCGACTGCTGGTGGCACTTCAGACTCACGACAGCGTGCTGGATACGACGCGGCGACGCCCTCCAGGCACATTACGTCCTCGACAACGCCATCGGGCCACTGGTCGAGTCGTTGTTCGCCGTCAACGAGGAGTATCTCCCCCACGAGAAGTGGCTCGTCAATCTGAGTCGGTCGCTCGACTGGCGGCCCGACGACTGGGGGACGCGACTCCAATCTGCGATGTCGACTGGGGACGGGTCGATGGAGACAGTTCACGAGCGTCGGGGCGTCATCGCCGCTCTCTGGGACGACATCGACCGATACGCACGTGACCAATCTGACGACGGACTTCCCGTTCGGTGGATGCAACGCACGTTCTATCGCGCCCTCTCACACCTCGTCGAAGCAGAGCGCATCCCACTCGAGGCGTGGGACGAAGCCTACGGAAGTCGACTCCTCTCGATGGACCCCTTCGCCGCAGTCGCCACCGTCGAAGCCGAGACGGTGACGCTCGACGCCACGGCACTCGCCGACCTGACTGCAGACGACGTCTACGAATGGCACTATCAGGTCGTCGAAGCGGTCAGGGCGTGAGTTCAGTTCTGGTCGTCCGCCACGGCCATCCGTTCACGAACGGCTGACAGCGCGCTCGTCGGGTCGCTCGATACGTCGAACGACTCGGCAGTTCCGTCTGCCAGCACGACGCGCAAGTGGCCGTCTTCGTACGCTACCGAAGAGAGGTGCGCGTACTCGTAGCGTTGTCCGTCGTCACCGACCGAAACGTACCGATGAGCGAGACTGACCGTGGTGTCGTCGTGGACGACGAGGGCGTCGGGGGCGACGACGAACGTCGTCAACTCGTACTCCCGTGCCGGTGAGACCAACAGCAGTGCCCGACCCTCGGTAGGTATCGAAGACACCTCGCTGTCGTCGCCGTCTGCACCGACCACGTCGAGGACGGCAGTTTGGGCTTGTTCGATACCGGCGTCGAGGACTGCTTCGTACTGTTGGTCGACGTACCAGATACCGAGTCCCGCGAGTGCGCTCCCGCCGACGATGATGCCGACTCCTTCGAGGAGGTCACCGAACTCGACGATGAGATAGACGCCGAGGAACAGCGCGCCGGCGACAATCCAAAGCCACTGCCATCCCGCCGCCCACAGGGGCTGAAAGACGTCCGCTTCGAGGGACTCCCTACGCCCCACGAACCTGCCCTCCGCCGCGCTGTCGTGCAATCATCTGTGAGAGAGTTCGCCCGTCTCGCACTTGGGGCTTCCCCCTTCGTTGGCCGGGGGGTCCGCGTCCTTCGCTTCCTTCGCTTCCTTCGCTTCCTTCGCTTCCTTCGAGTCCTTCGCTTCCTTCGCTTCCTTCGAGTCCTTCGCTTCCTTCGAGTCCTTCGAGTCCTTCGAGTCCTTCCCGTCGTTCCCGTCGCCGGCGTCAGACTTCGAGGAGTTCGACCAGATTGCCCTCCGGGTCGCGGAGGAAGACGATTCGCGTCCCACTCGACGTCGTCTGGGGGTCGCTCAGCGTCTCGACGTCCGACGGCAGGTCGGCGACGACTGCGTCGACGTCGTCCACCGAGAGGCCGAGGTGTGTCGCACCGGGTTGGTCGAGCGTCGCGTTCGAGCGAGTATCGCCTTCCGGGTCGTACTCGACGAGTTCGATGCGGACGTCACCCCCGTCGAGGTGGGCAAAGCGGCCAGTCGCGTGCTCGACTCCGACTGCCGTCGAGAACGCCTCACCACTCACTTCGAACCGGTCTGCGAGCGACAAACCGAGGGTGTCGCGATAGAATGCGACTGCAGAATCGAGGTCACTGACCGTGATACCGACGTGGTGCGCACTGAGTGAAGACATACTGTCGTCGCCGGTGTCGAGACGCAAAGACGCTTCGTTCGACGCAACGTCAGACCGTGTCTCCTTTACTCTCTCACCCATCGAGATAGGGTATGAGCGAGACACTCGTCGAATCGCTGCCGCCGACGGCCGTCACCCAATCGTTCGTCGACGAACTCGAAGCACAGGAGGCCGTCCAGCAGGCGATTGCCGTCCGAGGATACCACCTCGAACGAGACGGTGAGACGATTCCGCACGCGTACCAACTCGTCGTCAACATCCGTGGGAAGTACATCCTCGGCCTCCACCTCACGAACGGTGAGTGGCGCATCGTCTTCGACACGCGCGACCACCCCGAACTCGCACAGCAAGGTGCCCGCGCGGGCTACAAAGCGGTCCACGACGCCCTCTACGAGCGCGCACCCTCCGACGCGGAGATCGACTTCGAGGCGACGCCCGAATTCTGGCACGCCCCGCAGTAGTCGGTCACACGCGCAACGACCCACCGTCAGTGCACGCTTATCTCCTCACTCGTCGATTCTGTTGTGTGGATCAACTCACAACCTCGATAGACATAGACGCACCCAGCGAGACTGTCTGGCAGGTTCTCACGGACTTCGATAGCTACCACGAGTGGAACGACTACACACGTATCGACGGCGACCCAGTCGTCGGCACGACGCTCGCCGTCTCACCCGGACCGAAAGCCGGCCGAGTACCAACGTTCAAACCGACGGTGCTGCAGGCCGACGGCAGTGAACTTCGATGGCTCGGCCACCTCCTCGTACCCGGCCTCTTCGACGGTGAACACCGATTCGTCGTCGAGGAGCTCGACGAGGGCCGGTCCCGTCTCACTCAGTCGGAGACGTTCTCTGGCGTCCTCGTCGGACTCGTCAACCGACTCATGGGCGACAGCACCAGGCGAAACTTCGAACTCGTGAACGAAGCGATGAAAACCCGCGCCGAGACGTTGGCGTCCGGGGAGGCAGCGACAGTAACAGACGCCGAAGAGACAGAAGCGTAACGCAGTCGTTCGGACGCGAACCGACCGGTGCAGACAACACCACCGTGTCCGCAGTAACTACGGGTGATATCTTCCGTCGTGAGCGTCATATGTCGTGTCGGTTTCGTACAGGTACACATCTGGTACTATCCTCTAAAGTCCCGAATTCGGCCGTTAGAGCACGCTTAACCCGGTTTAAACCAACGGAATAGACCCGTTATTCAACTTGAAATTAAATATAGACAGAACATACGGTCTGCTAACAGGAACTGGCACGAGAAGCCGCTCGAAGTCCCGTATGTGGGGGCGCGATGTGGGCTCCGAGACCGGTCCTGGCTTAGAACAATGGATATCAAGAAATTCCTCAGCGAATCACGCGCAGTCTCGCCAGTCATTGGCGTCATCCTGATGGTCGCCATCACAGTCATCCTCGCAGCCGTCATCGGCACCTTCGTCCTCGGCCTGGGCGACCAGGTCGGCGACAACGCGCCACAGGCGAGTTTCAGCTTCGACTACGACAACTCTGTGGCAGGTTCAGAAACGTTGACCATTACCCACGAAAGCGGTGATGCAATCCCCGCTTCGCAAGTCACTGTCGTCGCTGACAGCGGTGCGATGGGTACTGATTGGCCCGATGACCAGATCAACGCAGGCGAATCCTACGTCCTGAACGGTGCACAATCGAACGGCGACACTGTCCGCGTCATCTGGACCTCGGACAACGGCGACTCGGCCACCCTCCAGAAGTGGACCTACAACGCCTGAACCTGAACCGCTGACGACAACCGGCCCCCCATAGGTCATTCACTCCCTCCTCGCTATTTTGACTCCCGAGCGACTGCTCTAGTACGCTTCGTCGCCCTTGGCACCTGACATCGAACAATACATATCAACTAGACTTTATCTGTCTGGAGAACGTCAAGGTATCCTATAGGTACCGTGTACAGACACTGAAACCGGGATTCAGGGAGTCCTCGTTTCACTGGGGTCGGCCGGTTTACCTAGGAGAAACACAATGGACATCAAGAAATTCCTCACAGAGTCGCGCGCAGTCTCGCCGGTCATCGGCGTCATCCTCATGGTCGCTATCACAGTCATCCTCGCCGCCGTCATCGGGACGTTCGTGCTGGGACTGGGTGACCAAGTCAGCGAGACGGCACCACAGGCGAGTTTCAGCTTCGAGTACACGAACGAATCCGCAACAGGGACACCAGACGAACTCGCCATCGCTCTCGAAAGTGGTGACTCCATCGACGAGAGTGTGCTCTCCGTTAGCAGTAACATCAAATTCAGAGCAGACACTGGTGCTGCTGCAGGGGCAACCCCACTGAACACCCACAAGTTCGCTAACTTCACCGGTATTTCAGCGGGTGACGACATCACCGCAGGCACTAGTATCACCGCCTACAGCGACGATGCGACCGGTGACCTCGGTGCTGGCACCTTCCGTATCGTCTGGACCTCTGAATCCGGGTCGTCGTCCGCCACGCTCCAGAAGTGGAGTGGCCCACGCGCCTAAATTCACACCGACCTTCCAACCCCCATTTTAGAGAACCCGACACGACAGTGCCAGCCTCGTTCTACAGTCTTGCACATCGAGAACAAACTTATCCGGTGGCACTCCGTACGTCCTCGTAAAGACCACCATGTCCACTCCCGACACCGCCCCAGTCGTCACCTACCTGCGTGAGCATCGCGAGGAGGTGTCTGACCTCGCGCTCACGCTCGTCGGCCACGACACGCAGAACCCGCCGGGGGACACACGCGACGTCGTCTCGTGGGTCGAATCGTTCTTCTCTGACCTCGGCATCGAGACAGCACGCGTCGTCTCGGACCCCACCAAGCCGAATCTCGTCGCGACACTCCCCGGAGCGACAGACCGAACACTCGTCCTCCAGGGGCACCTCGATACGGTCCCGTTCGATGCAGACGAGTGGTCGTCCGACCCGCTCGGTGAACGCGTCGGCGACCGAATCTACGGCCGGGGAGCCACCGACATGAAGGGTGCTGTGGCGTCGATGCTCGCCGTGGCGAAAGCCTACGTCGAGACGGACACCGTGCCGGCGGCAACGCTCGTCTTCGCGTTCGTGAGCGACGAGGAAGTCGCGGGCGAGGCGGGCCTCCCGACACTCCTCGACCAGTACCCACTCGACGCCGACGCGTGTGTCATCGGCGAGACGACCTGTGAGAACGGCAGGCACTCGGTGACGGTGGCCGACAAAGGGAGTATCTGGTTGACCCTCCAAGCGGCCGGGAAGTCCGCCCACGGGTCACGGCCGATGCTCGGAACGAACGCGATTCGCAGCCTCTGCAACGCGGTGGACGACATCGAAGCGACGCTCCGCGAGATACAGTTCGACTTCGGCCCCGTCGTGCAGGCAATCGTCGACGAATCAGTCGCGTACTACGAACCGGTCTTCGGAACCGAGGAGTCCCACGAGTTGTTCGAACTGCCGTCGGTCAATCTCGGCGTCGTCTCGGGCGGTGACCGGGTCAACGTCGTCCCCGACGTCGCGGAGGCCCACCTCGATATTCGTCTGACGGCGGGCGTCGACACCGAACAGGTTCTCGACACCGTCCGTGCCGTCGTCGCCGGTCACACCGACGTGGAAATCGGCGACGTGAGTTGGTCTCTCGGGACGTACGAGGACCCCGATGGACCCCTCGTCAACGCCGTCGCAGACGTCGCCAGCGAGGTGACGGGGACGCGGGTGTACCGCCGGAGTGCGACGGGTGGTGGCGACGCGAAGCGACTCCGAAACACCGGGATTCCGACGGTCGAATTTGGCCTCGGAACCGACACGGTCCACGCAGTAGACGAATTCACGACGGAAGACGCACTCGTGGACAACGCCGAAGTGTACGCTCGACTCCCGGCCGAACTCGTAACCCACCTCGACACCGGAACGGCGACGTTCGATTCCACAGATGTGGGAATTTTAAGCACTATTATCCCGCCGAAGACCGAACTGTCGGACGACTCTCGATGACTCCCGATGACCTTCGCGCGTCTATCCCCGCACTCGACGAATCCGTCTATCTGAACACCGGCGCACACGGTCCGAGTCCACAACGGGTCGTCGACAGGGCGACACAGTTTCTCGAATACCACGAGTACGACTCACCTGCCGCGGACGGACCGTATCCGACTGCCTTCGACGCCTACGAGGAGGTCCGCGAGGACGTCGCCGCGTTCCTCGGTGCGGAGACAGACGAAATCGCACTGACACAGAGCACGACAGACGGTATCAATCGCATCGGCACCACGCTGGACTGGGAACCCGGTGACGTCGTCGTCAGAACGGACCTCGAACATCCGGCCGGTATCCTCCCGTGGCGACGTCTCGAACGCGACGGTGTCGAAGTTCGCGTCGTCGAAAGCGAAGACGGGCGACTCGACGTGGACCAGTACGCCGAGGCAGTCTCCGGTGCCGACCTCGTCTGTTTCAGTGCCGTCACGTGGAACTACGGAACGCGACTCCCGGTCCGCGAACTCACCGACATCGCGCGCGACGCTGGCGCGCTTTCGGTGGTCGATGCCGTCCAGGCTATCGGTCAGTTCCCCGTCGACGTCCACGAGTGGGGCGCAGACGTCGTCGCCGGCGCGGGCCACAAGTGGCTTCTCGGCCCGTGGGGTGCAGGCTTTCTCTACGCCGAACGCGACGTGGCCGAATCACTCCAGCCCCACGCAGTCGGCTATCGCGGCGTGAGAGAACCGACGAGCGACACGATGGAGTTCGAACCCGGAGCCAAGCGCTTCGAAATCGGAACCACGAGTCCTGCACCACACGTCGCGCTCCGCGAGGCACTCCAGGTTGCAGACGAAATCGGCCTCGAACGGACGGAGCGACACATCGCGGACCTGACTACTCGATTCGTCGACGAGATTCCCGACGAGCGACTCGTGAGTCCCCCCGAACCGGAGTCCGGGTTGGTCTCCTTCCGCGTCGACGACCCCGAGGACACCGTCGAGCGACTCGCAGACGACGGTATCGTCGTCAGAACGATACCGGAACCGAACGCAGTCCGCGCCTCGTTCCACACGTTCAACGACGAGTCGGACGTAGACACACTCCTCGCGGGACTCGAAGACAACTGGTGGCAGGGGCGGCAGGGTGACCAGCGGTAACGTTCACCGCGTCCGCGAACGTTCTTAACGGAAGACGCAGAAACCGTGCGTATGCACCCCACGGCGCAGGCGTTCACCGAGCAGATTCACGAGACGTACGGGTTCGACGCGGCAGTCGAGGAGTTTCCCGAAGGAACGAAGACTGCCGCCGATGCGGCGGCGGCAATCGGTTGTGACGTGGCACAAATCGTCAAGAGCATCGTGATGCGCGTCGGTGACGAGACAGTCGTCGTCCTCACGAGTGGGGCAAACCGAGTCGACGAAGCGAAGTTAGCGGCCGAATTCGACGCCGACCCGGCGTCCGTGCGCAGCGCCAACGCCACGGAGGTGAAGGACGCAACCGGATGGAGCATCGGCGGCGTCCCACCGACGTGCCACGACACGGACTGCGTCGTACTGTCGGACCCGACGTTCGAGACGTTCGACGAGATATGGGCCGCCGCAGGGACGCCAGAAGCGGTGTTCAGACTCACCCCCGACGACCTACACACCCTCGCAGACCCACGCGTCGTAGACGTGTTCGAGTGACCGCTGTCCCCCGATTCCGACACCACTATGTCCGCTGTTCGAGTCGAGCCCCGAGACGCCACCGACGGCGGTGATTGGAACTCGACACCACAGCGACAGCGATGGTAGAAACCCGACGCCGCATCAACTGGGTTCGGTCGATGATGGGGGCGCTGGTTACTCGCCTGCGCCGCCGAACGCTGTGAGGAACGCGTCGACTCCGTCGAGGTCGACGTGCGGCGCGGATTCAGTCGCACCTCCGGACGGTGTCGCCTCTTTCAGTCCCGTGCCAGTCAACACGACGGCGACGTCGGCAGTCGCGTCCAGAACACCGCGTTCGACCAACTGTTTGGTCCCTGCGAGCGCCGTCGCAGACGCGGGTTCGACAGAGATGCCAGCCTCGACTGCCAACGCGCGTCGGGCGTTCAGAATCGCGTCGTCGTCGACGGCGACGACACCGCCGCCAGTGTCGCGGGCGGCACGGAGTGCGCGTGTGCCACTCGGCGGGTCGGCGTTCGCGATGGAGTAGGCGATGGTCTCGCCAGCGTCGACTCGTGTCACAGCGTCAGCGCCCGATTGATACGCCTCGGCGATTGGAGCACAGGCCGACGCCTGAACGAAGTAGAGTTCGGGAACCTCGGCAATCGCGCCACAGGCGTCGAGTTCGCGGAGTGCTTTCCACGCACCACTCGCGTGACCACCGCTACTGACGGGCATCACGAGTGCGTCCGGAACCTCGGGCGCGAACGCCTCACAGATTTCGAGCGTCGTGGTCTTTTGCCCCGCTACTCGCAACGGGACGTCGGAGTTGAGAAACACGATACCGTGGTCTGGTCCTCGTCGGACCGTCAGGTCGTAGAGGCGGCCGTAGTCACCCGCTACTGTGACGACAGACGGGTCGAACTGGGCGATGACGTCGAGTCGTTCGGGTGGGATGTCGTCGGGGACGAACACCGCACAGGGGATATCCGTCGCGGCGGCGAACGCGGCGGTACTCATCGCCATGTTCCCGTGCGAGACGGTGCCGACGGCCGCGACGTCGCCAACGAGTCCTGCGTCGACGGCGGCGACACCGAGCGCACTCCCCCGGTCTTTGAAGCTCCCAGTCGGGTGTTCGCCTTCGAGTTTGAGATGGACGTTCGTCCCCGCGAAGGCGTCTACTCGCGTCCCAGAAACGAGGGGCGTGCCACCGGCGGCGGTGGCGAGTCCGTCGGGTCGTTCGACCGGTAAGAGTGGACTGTATCGCCACATCCCCGGGTCGTCGGTGGTATCGTCCCAGTCGAACGGTCCGTCGTGGATGTCGAGCCACAACGGTTCGCCACACTGACATCGGGCAACGGGGGCCGTCGTGTGCGACCCGCAGTCGTAACAGACGCGTCGGAGAGACATTCGAGTGTACTCGTCCTACGAGAAGTTCGTCGAAAACACTTCGGATGCGTGGACACGGACCAGTCGTCCCGGTACCCGTTACTCGCCGAGTGGCGACCCGGATTGGTCCAGTAATTCGACACCGGTGACGTCGAACTTCGCGCCACCCGATTCGCTCTCGGTGATTGCGACGGACCACGAGTGTGCATCAGCGACTCGTTTGACGATGGGGAGACCGAATCCGGTTCCATCGTCGTTCGTCGAGTAGCCTCTCTCGAAGACGGTGAGTCGGTCTTCTTCGGGGACGCCAACGCCGTCGTCTGCGACGTAGAACCCGTCTTCGAGCAACCCGACAGTGACCGTAAGGTGATCGTCGTTGTGCTCGTACGCATTCCGGTACAGGTTCGCGAACAGCTTTTGGAGACGACTGGAATCGGCCATGAGGAAGACGTCTCGGGGCAGTTCGACGGCGAGTTCGGCGTCACCAGTCTCGACGAGGTCCCACGAGCGTGATGCGATGCTACCGAGTGAGACCAGGTCGACATTGAGATTCGAGTACTCCTGCTTCGCGAACGAGAGCAGGTCCTCTATCAACGAATTCATTCGCTCCAACGCGTCTTCGGTCGTCTGGAGATACTCGTCGGACTGGGTCTCACGGCCGAGTTCGAGGTTTCCGCGGGCGACGTTCAACGGATTTCGAAGGTCGTGAGAGATTATCGCCGCCATCTGTTCGAGTTCGTCGCGCTCGCTCAGTTCCTGTGCGAGTCGTCGGTTTCGGAGGAGGGATTTGAGTCGCGGACCGAGTTCTTCGAGCAGTATCGGAACCGTGATTATCTCGTCGACCAGTTCGAGAACCGACGTGTCGAGTTGGTCGACGTCGGTTCGAGCGACGAGGAGATACGGTAAGAACACCGGTTCTTCAGCGTGTTTGTGGGCGACGAGCGTCCGGCGATGAGTCTTCAGAGAGCCTTCGTCGAGGATACAGAGGTCGAACGACCCGTCGTCGAGCGTGTCAGTAGACGTCGAGACGTCGTAATACGGGGTCAACTTCTTCGAGAGAATCTCCCGGTTTCGGTCGTGAGAGAACAAGAGCAAGAGACGCATATCGTCGGTCGGGTGCTCGTGTTCAGTTTCCCACGACTGTGCGCGGGATGAATTGTGAGACATCGTTGTTCGTGGTGCTGTATTCAGTTTGGTCACTCATCTGACGACGTCTGTGTGGACGCCGTCGTCTCTGGTGACCCCGAGAGGATACCTCGAAGGTCGGTCATCGGAGACCCGACGACCAACCCCTCGTCAGTTATCTCGAACTTTCGGAGCGTCCGTTCGAACTGCGTCGTCCGCTTTTTTAACACGCCGATGACTTTCTCCAGCGTGCCGTCCAACTCGACGTGTTGGAGGAAGACGATGTTGTCTGCGAGATAACTCACCCCGGAGTTGGTCGCACTGAACTCCCCGGTGACGTGTTGGTGTTCGTCTACGAAGATGACGGTGACCCCCATGTTCTTGAGATACCGCCCGAGTGCGTGGAGTTTCTTGATAAGCGCATCTTTGCCACCTTGGACGGAGAGCTGGAACCCGTTGATACCGTCTATCATCACGAGTTCCGCCCCGTGTTCTTCGACTTGGGTTCGGACGTGATGGGCGAACTCCTGTGGGGAGAGGTGAAGCGGTTCCATCTCTCGAATGTGGAGCGACCCACTCTCTGCCATCTCCGTAATCGGAACCCCTATCGACTCGTTTCGTTCCCGGAACGTGAAGTAGCTCTCTTCGAACAGGTAGAGGACAGAATGTTCACCACGTTCTGCTGCGGACTTGATGAACTGCGTCCCGAGCGTGGTCTTCCCGACGCCAGTCGGGCCACTGATGACACTCACCGTGCCTCGTTCGAGGCCGCCGTTCAGCAGGTCGTCGATTTCGGAGACACCAGAGGGAATCGACTCAGAAGCGAACGTTCGAGAGTACTCTAACGGTTTCAACTCGGGGTAGACGACGGCACCTTCGTCAGTTATCGAAATGGCGTGTGTCCCCGTCTCCGTATCTGACCCACGGAACTTCGGCACGTCGATTGTCGGACCCATCTCCGCGGTGGCCAGTTCGATAGTACCGTCGCTCAAGAACTGCAAGTCGTCGTCGGGAGTATCGGACGTATTCTGAGACGTGAACAACACGGTTGCGCCCTGCGACGTGAGATACTCCATGAACCCAATCGCCTGTTTTCTGAACTGGTGGGTGTCGGTGGTCAGAAAGCGTAACTGCGTAATCGGGTCGACGAAGACGCGGTCCGGTTCAAGGTCGGTTATCGCGTCGGTTACGGAGTCTGTGAACGGTTCTTTCTCGACGTCGCTCGACGCGAAGATGTCGTACGACAGGTCGTCGGCGAAGACGTTGGCAGACGGACTCAAGTCGAGGAAATCGACACCTGAAAGGTCGATACCGAGCGAGGCAGCGTTCTGCCTGACGTCGGACTCGGACTCTTCGAGATTGATGAAGAGGACCGTCTCGCCGCGTTCGACGCCTTCCTTCAGGAAGTGTGCCCCGAGTATCGTCTTTCCAGTTCCGGGAGGCCCCCGAACGAGATAGCTCCGACCAGTTATCAACCCGCCGTGGAGAATCGAATCGAGTCCGTCGACACCTGTCGAGATTCGAGACGGTTCTACGTCGGGTGTCATCGAGTACTCCGTTTTAACTGGTACAGTGACACTTTTTTCTCGTCAAGAGTGAGAGAAGGCCCGCCGAAACGTGAGAGGTCGCGCCGAGAAGGTATCGCAGACAGACAGTCGGCGAGAAACCTGAGAATCATTCTTCTAAAGAGGTTCGAGTGAACTTATAAACCCACCGCCGGCCCAACATATTTAGGGTGATTCTTTGATAAATTTGGCACATATTCGAACGGGGCGTAGTTTGTATAGAAATGCCGTCAATTGGAAACGCACACTCTACGAAACAGAGGGAAACACAGCAACAGCTCGTCTGCACACTCCAAAACAGACCTACGACGCTTCCGCGCGCCCACCGTAGTCACTGAGAGTGCGAGGCCAAGGGTTCTGTGAGAATTTGTCCGAACGGACTATCATCCCGTTCGAGAGAAGTCGTCTATTGGATGTGGCCTTCGCGACGGAGCTGGTCCGCGTCTTCGCCGGTGTAGCGCCACTCGATGTTCGCTTTTTCGTCCTGCCAGTCCCACGGTTCCACGAGAACGACGTCGCCCTCGTTGATCCACGTCCGGTACTTCATTCGACCGGGAATCCGGCCCATACGGTTCTTCCCGTCTTCACAGCGGATTCGTACGTGGTTCCCACCGTTGTGCTCAGTGACGACCGCGAACAGTTCGTTATCGTTGGGCATTCGAAGGTTTCGACGCCCTTGGTTTTCGCTCACACCTATACTCAGAGGCCAAGACGGATAACTCATAGGATGTACAAGTTACCATGCACCACGGGCGTTGGACAACCCCAGGAAGTCCTGCGTCAGACACCATCTCGTCCGCAGTAATCGCTGCCTTCACACTCTCAAATTGCTGATTCGAACAACATCTTCAGTCCCATCGACTCTGCAATCGAATCGAGTACACCGGCGAGTGGTAGTCACGGTTCCGACGAGTCGACTCACCACCGAGCGCGTTCCTCGCGAGTCCCGAGATACGCAATCGGTGGGTGGGCGAAGACCTTACCCCACGACATCCGCCCCACGTCGATACGTCCCACGACGATAGCGAACGTCGTCGACACCGGATACGAGAACCCCTCCGAGGCGTGAGAACAACACCATCGCGTCCGCCGTTCTACACCACTGTGTCCGGCGTTCTATGACACCACCGTGTCCGACGTTCTGTGGTATCACCCACACGTATTCTTGTTCGAATCCAGCATTACCAGCGGTAGCTACCGCACCGATTACAGATAGGTCCGAAACAGAGTTTTCGGGTGTGAGCGGTCCCTCAGCGTTCGTGCGACGACGATTACTGCGGACATTGTGGTGTTCGTCTTCGGGAGTGTACAGGAAGACCAGAACGCGGGAGGAGGGCCATTTCAGTGAAGCAGTCCGTCTTCAGGTAGCTGTCGACCCACCGGGTTCGAAGGGTCGATAGAGCATCGCCGGCGTCACGTCGAACTCCACTGTGTCCGGAGTAATCAGGAGGGACTAGTCGTGTACAGGGTATTCAACCCCGTGTTACTGTTCGACGAAGTCGTCGAGAGTGCTCGCACGGTCACCGTCGAGGTACGGTTCGACCGTCTCGTGAACACCGACTAGGTCGATCGTATCACGCATCGCCGAGACGATGAGTCCGACGTCCATATCGAGGGCGTACTCCCGGTACGTCCCACCTCGGCGGCCCTCGTTGCGCTCGGTGACAGAGACGATGCCGAGCATCGCGAGTTCGCTCAGGTGGTCACGCATCCGACGTGGGACGAGTGGGTCACGGTTCGCGAGTTCGGCAAAGCGGGTGTATCGCGGCCGAACATCTCGCGAACGAGTCGGTGTCTCACCCTCTAGCTCGAGGGTCAAAAGAGAGTAGAGGACGAGATGGCCGTGTTCTGTGAGTCCGTTGATGCCCTCTTTGATTCGTCCCCGTTCGAGCGCCCGTCGACCACGCTTGACGTGTTCTTCGGTGATACAGTCGGTGTCGTCGTCGCGAGCCAAATCACCGGCCTTCATCAGTAAGTCGATAGACTGCCGCGCGTCACCGGCGTCCTTCGCCCCGTATGCTGCACAGAGCGGGATGACTTCGTCGGAGAGGACGCCGTCGCGGAACGCGACTTTCGCCCGTTGTTCGAGAATCGCCTGTAGGTTCTTCGCGTTGTACGCGGGGAAGTGAATCTCCTGTTCACACAGGGAGCTTTTGACTTTCGGAGAGAGGTCGTCGCGGAACGAGAAATCGTTCGAGATACCGATGAGACCCACTTTGGCCTCGTCCAAGTTTCCATTCGCGCGTGCGCGCGGAAGTTGGTACAGGATACTGTCGTCGTTGACGTGGTCGATTTCGTCGAGGACGACGATGATGGACCCGCCCGTGTTGTCGAGTTCCTGCCAGAGCATCTCGTAGACTGAGCCGAGTGGGTAGCCCGTCGTGCTAATCTGGTTCGGTTCCGACCGGAACTCGTTGACGAGACGAGTCGCAATTTGATACGAACTCGTGAGTCCGTCGCAGTTCAAGAACACGACGGTAAGGTCGATATCGTCGTATCGACTCGCGTCTTCGCGGAGGTGACTGAGAAGGTATCGTGACGCTGCTGTCTTCCCGACGCCAGTCTTTCCGTAGAGGAAGATGTTGTTCGGTTGCTCACCGTTGATAACGGGTTGAAGCGCCGCCTGGAACGTCCGGAGTTCCTCGTCACGCCCCACGAGTTCCTCGGGTTGGTAATCCTCACGAAGAGCATCCCGGTCCCGATAGATTTCGGTATCTCGCTCGAAGAGGGGCATACTCCTAGGTATCGACCACTTTGATTATAAAACCACGGTGTCCGGAGTGTCCGCTGTTCCAGTTGTTTATATAGTTTGCCGGGAACACACCCCCTCCACTATGTCCGCTGTTCTCCGAATCGAACGTGTGGAGCGTTCGTTGTGGTTGGTTTGAATATTGGAAAGATTTATAATAATAGAAGTTAAACCAAATCCGTAATAGAGATAAACTAGGCGTTGTGTTAGGTGAATCTGTCTAGGCTCGCAGCGACTCGACTCCAGTTGGCCACGAGATCCCGACTTCGAGGGAACTCCGTCATCCTCTGACCACCGTTTCCGAGGGGGGCCCCTTCTTCTTTCACCGAGAACAGCGGACACAGTGGTGTGAGTGTTCCTTCGAACTCCGCCAAATAGCCGGGAATATTTACTGTTTCTATTCTCTAACTATCTATACTCACTGAATTTCGAGACTCTCAGGCGCTATCTACCGATAGAACAGCGGACATGATGGTGTGTCGTTCGAGAGTCTACAGTCAGTGAGACGAGCACACGGTCGGTCGTTTCTCCCTGACCGTTCGCCTCCCCTCTCGATGGAGACGGGGATTCACCTCTCTCGAGAACCTTCTGCGATAGTTCTTCTCTGTGTTCGTTCTCTCCATTTTCTGTGTTCGTTCTCTCCCTTTCTCTATGCTTGTTCTCACCTCTTGTCTGCACTCGCAATCGTCGTGAATCCCGAGGGCAATCTGTTCGAGGAAACTTCACCCGTGTAGTGGTCACTCCGGGTTGTCCTCGACTGGATTGATTTCGACGTCGACGCATCCCTCGTTTACGAAACTCCGGGCATCCACGTATTTTGCCTTCTCAGGAACTCAACGACGCGATTACTGCGGACAAATTGGTGTTGGGTTCCTCCGTCGTAGAGTGCCAACTTCGAAGCGAGGTCGCCAACACCATCTCGTAACTCGCCGCGTTCGAAAACACCTCCTGCTTGTTTGTCGTACCGCACCCGAACGAGAATCAACACCACCGTGTCCGCTGTTCTAGCGTCTCGGAGGACTTGCCCACCATCCTTCCGAACCGCCAAACGCGACTGGTCGAATGCCCGACCGGTGTTAGTCGAGTGATTCTCGCTCTTCTCGTCTCTCGACGACCACGTCCGCAATCTCGTCTACGTACGTGGCAGCGACGTGGATGAGTGCGTCGTGGAACTCTCGGCCGGTCAGGTCGCGGATGTCGTGTTCTCGTCGGAGTACTGATTCGACTTCGAACTCGGCGTCGTCCAGCCGTTCGAGCGTCTCTTCTCTCACGTAGATACTCTTCGCCGTCGTCGCCTCGAACTCGAACGCTGGCCCGTTTTCTCCGTCTTCCACCTTGCTCTCGTCACCTGCTCCATCTCTTCTGTCACCCGTCCCTTCTTCTTCGTCACTTGTCCCATCCTCTTCGTCTCCTGTCCCTCCCCCTTCGTTTTCTTTCTCATCCGCTCCTGCTTCCGCTCCGACTTCCGCTTCCGGCGTTGCTTCAGCTACGGGACGCTCCGACGTCGCGGCGTCATCGTCGTTCTCACCACTCGATTTCGTCTCTCGGTCTTCGGAACCCTGATTTTCGTCGGCCATCGAGACGGCGTCCGCCGATGTGGAATCGACTTCTGTCCCGTCTGCGTCCTGTTCGGCTTCGTCTTGCTGCTCCGCCTCGTCCCTCCGTTCTGAGTCGTCGTTGCTCGGCTCGGATTGCATCGCCTCTCCGAGTCCTGCAAATCGATTCTCCTTAGGCATCGTCGGTTCCTCCTCGTTCGACGATTGCAGCGAGTTCGTCGAGTCGGTCGAGCATATCGTTCGACGGGTCGTACTCTCGGAGCGTCTTTCCGTCACGCCACGCGCGACTGAACGCGATTCGGTGGCGGATTCCTGGCCCTTTGGAGTCGGGGTCGTCGAAGAGGTCTGACCGGGCGAACCCCGGGATGAACTTCTCGAAGGGAGACGCTTCGAGGTCACGGATGATTCGTCGCTCTTCGTTGTTCCCGGTGAGGTCGTTTGGAACGATGGCGACGATATCGAGGTCGACTTCCCGACGAATCGGACCGATCTGTTGTTCGAACATCCGTTCGAACCCGCTGACACTTGGTTCACTCATCAGCAGTGGAACGACGACGTGACCGGTCCCGATGAGCGCGGCGTCCGACAGTGGTCCGAGACTCGGCGGCGAGTCGATGACGATGTAGTCGTACTCGTCGTCGAGGAGCGGGTCGACGATTCGTCGGCGCACCCACAGTACGCCGAACGTCGAGTTTCGCACTCTGTCTTCGATGTCGTCGAGGTCGACGTGTGCTGGAAGGACGTCGAAGTGGTCGCGGGAGTGTATCGTCTCGCGCACGTCGACCGGGTCGTCGTCGGTCAGGACGTCACCGATATTTGGGTCGGCGGATTCGTAGGCCTCCTTCATGCCGACGCCTTCAGTTGCGTTCCCCTGTTGGTCTAAGTCGACGAGGAGGACGTCGTTGTCACGAGCGGCGAGTGCGTCCGCGAGATTGATGGCGATTGTCGTCTTCCCGACGCCACCTTTCTGGAGGGAGACGCTCACTGCACGCGACATCTATCGGACCTCCTGTCCTTTGGAAATTCCACAATTTGTACAAATTGTGGGGTGTGCAAACCGTTCAAACCGCGAACGCCGGGTTGGAATTGTGGACTCTGTGGGCATACGGGCACTCGAACTGAGTTTCCAACTCGTGGTACATAATGCTATCCACGACTTTTAGACAGTCAGAAATGTTGTAGAATTTTGAAATGGGAGAACATTCTACACGCTGTCAACATTCTACAATTTGTACAAATTGTACAATTTGTGGGGTTTGTGGAGTCTGTAGAGTTTGTGCACTCTGTGGAGTTCGTGCAGGCTGTGAAGAGTTTGTGAATTTCGGAGTGTGCGCGCAGTCTCCCCAGTGTAGACCCTCTGGACTGCTGGCGAACTGAGAAGATTGTTCACAGTCGGCAATTGGTGGAGTTCGGACGCAGTTTGGGCACTGCAAACCGCCTGGGGGTCGCCGACTGTGTCGGCAA